>JAGOGT010000012.1 GCA_017996595.1 Candidatus Cloacimonadota bacterium | reverse complement strand
ATTACAAAGATAAGAAAATCAGCGTCAATCCGTTCGATCTGCGTCATCTGCGTTCTATTATCAAATCGAGATTGCGCCCGATACCGATGGTCAGCTTCCCTGCTGTACAGCGGTATGGCTTGAGCCGCAAACCTTCATGTCTGAGCAGTTGTTCTTTTATGCGTTCCAATAAGTTAGCTTCCATTGTATCTCCTTGCATTGGCATCGGGTTCACTATCCAGAGCAAGGAAGCCACTACCCTGTATAAACACAAATACGGATGCATAAGGATGCGACAGAATTTGTGCTTGACAGATATCTCATACAATCCATTATAGTTTTTATGCTATAATAAAGAAATATGATTAGCCATATAGATAGGATTAGAAAATGATACGATATGGCTTGAAAAGTGGTGCTTATATTTATTTGTTGTTGTAAGAAGGAAAAGTGAGAACTTTCATCATTTTTATCATTGTGCTGTTTTGTGCTCCCTTGATGGCACAGATGTCAGCTTACTCTGGCTCGACCATACTTGATAGCTTATATGCGATCCCAGAGCTGGACGGTGATATGGCAGCTAACACATCAGGTGTAGCATTTAGCATGAATACCACGACGTATGTATTCGAAGTCGGAGATTTGGGCTATCCTTATGAAAACTGTTCGGTGAGAGCATTTATCAGCTTTCCTATTCCACTTATACCCAGTGGCTATTCACTAGTGAATGCTACAATCCGGCTCTACCAATTCTCAAGTGGCGGAATTGAGCAACTGGAAGATTCGACATATGTTAACACTTTCTTTCCCCACTGGGAAGTAGCAGGTGGAGACACAATTAAATGCATCGTGAGCCATATTGATTACGATATCAGCTTGGGGCTTGACGACTGGGCAAAGGGAGATGAGGTCAATCCTCATACCTTTAATCCCAATGTGGGTGAAATTACCTGGCAGGGAATTAATGAACCGGGAAATGAACCGGGACATCATGGCGAAGCAGGCTACCGCTATCTGGATATTACCGATTGTGTGCTGCATGATCTGGCAATAGGCAGCATTTTCAGCCAATACCGGATTGCCTTCCAGATCAATACAGATTATGATTACGGATCGGATTTCGTGGCGTTTGCCAGCACGGAGAACGTATTTGATGAATACGATCCAGTCATGTTTTTTACACTCTACAATCCTACTTCTGTTTCGGATGATATTAGTCCCGCTGTGTTGGTCAATGTCAAATCGAGCCCGAATCCATTTTCGTCCCGGGTTACATTTGATATAAGCCTAAAGAGTCATACAGAGCTAAGCATAAATCTTTATGATCTGAAGGGACGGGTGGTAAAGGAACTAAGCTCTGCGCCTTACTCCAAGGGCACGCATAACATAAGTATGGATACTAACGATTTATCCAATGGCATCTATCTATTGCAGGTAAAGGCAGGTAGTGAGATAATCACTAAAAAAATCACCTGCCTAAAATAGGTAATACTAGTTGAAGGGAATTGGTTACACAGTTCCCTTCAACTTAAGTTAAGTGAAAAGGAAAGATAAATGAAAAGCATACTGTTGGTCTTGTTAATCTTAACGCCGTTAATGGTTTATGCAAGTATAATACAGGTATCATTGGACGGTACTCAGGACTTTACCAGTATCCAAATAGCAATTCATGCTACAGCAGATGGAGATACGATCCTAATACATCCTGGAACCTATTATGAGAATGTGGAAATCATAGGCAGATACCTAACTATCGGCAGTCTGGAACTGATTACAGCAGATAGCACCTATGTAAACCAAACTGTGATTGATGCTGACCAGTCCGGGAGCTGCTTTGCAATCTGGGATTACTCTATTGTCACTCTACAGGGACTATACATGACAAACGGTATTGGAACTCCAGATAATTCTTATAATGCTCCCATAGGTGGGGCTGTGTATGCCGAGAATAGTGATCTTTCTTTGATCAATAGCATGCTTAT
The DNA here is from genome assembly GCA_017996595.1 of Candidatus Cloacimonadota bacterium. Taxonomy (GTDB): domain Bacteria; phylum Cloacimonadota; class Cloacimonadia; order Cloacimonadales; family Cloacimonadaceae; genus Cloacimonas. The sequence goes on along the minus strand of JAGOGT010000012.1, from coordinate 8,957 downwards.
AGGTAACAAAGCGATGTCTGGCGCAGGTATTCAACTGAGTTGGAGTACTTGCTATTTGGCGGGGACAACTATCGCTCATAATTATGCTTTGTCATCTGGTGGAGGGGTGAATTTTGGAGGTTATTCAACAAGCTCAGTTCCAACCCTTACTTTTGATCCCATTAATCGATGCAGCATATACTCTAATTACGCTATGCATGCAAGTGATATATTTTTTGGTTCTCAGTATTTTGACAATCTTGATATATATCTAGATAAGTTTACTGTATCTACAACTTCCATATACACTAGGGAAGCTATTCATCTAGAGTCATATAGAGAAACGAATTATATGACGTATAATCTGGTCATTAACGAAGCAGTGATTGAGCAGCAGTTTTCAGACTTTTATGTTAGCCCTCATGGGAGTGATGCAAATTCAGGTTTGTCTCCTGATGAACCGATGAAAACAATTGCCTTGGCTATACTGAAGATAGGAGCGGATAATCTTAACCATCATACGATACATCTGGCGAATGGCACTTATGGCGAAGAGCAACACTTTCCCCTGAATCTGCGTAGCTATGTAAACATAATAGGAGAAAGTGAACAAGGAGTCATTTTTACGGGACCAAGAGTTTTCTTTGGAGGATGGGATGGCGAAAAAGAAGTATTGATCAAGAACATTAGCATTCAGGCAACCACAGATCAGCAGTTTTGGCAGACCAATCTGATTCATTGCATATCCCGTCTTGAAGGCTCTGGCTTGAATTTGTTTAGCTTAACGCTTGAGAACATCAGTTTCAGAAATTGTCTGCCTATGGATTTTAACAGGTCGTACGCTATGATGAGGTTCCAGAGTCCGGGCAGACTTACCATGAAGGACATCACAATAGAAGACTGTATAGGTTCAATTGGCATTTATCTAACTAATGGAAACACCTATGCAGAAAACGTTCGCATAAACAACTTCCAACGCTACCCTCATGGTTCTATTGGGGGTGGAACAGCTTTGGGAATCGTTTTTCTGAGTACATTTGATATAGGAGACAATATATTTAATAACCTCGAGATTACCAATTGCAACTCTAATGGAGGAGACAACAATGTAATCAGGATTTTTAATGCTCTACCAAACTACCAGAGTTTTGAGAGCTACTTTATCAATGCAACTATTGCGAACAATTCTTATAGTTCGGGGAATGGATCGGCTGTTGAACTGATTGACGGGATGAATGCTACTTTTATTAACAGTATTATCCATAATCCTGCCCCAACCAATGTATATCTACATACAATGTTTAACCCATCTAGACTCAGATTTGTTAACTCCTTTGTAGGATCATTTGAGCATCCTTTGGACACAGTAAACAATGCATACTCCGGAAACATTGTTGAATGGTATGGGGATAATCTGAGCGGCGAGCCATTGTTTGCTGGTGCGGTTGCAGATAATCCATTTTCTCTTATCTCAGGCTCCCCATGTATTGATGCTGGTACAACTGACCTTCAATGGCTGGAAATGCCAGATGTCTTTCACTATCCAGAATATGACCTTATAGGTAATCCTCGCATCTATGGAGACTATGTTGATATGGGTGCCTATGAATGGCAAGGACAGACTGATATTAACGATCTTGTAATGGTTCCCACCTTCAGTATTTGCAACTACCCCAACCCCTTTACTGCTTTTACCAATCTTAAAGTAGTCCTGCCCTCCAATCAGTGCAATGACAAAGCAGGGGTAACAAGCGCAAGCATCGACATCTACAACATCAAGGGACAAAAAGTAAAGAGCATCCCGCTTGATCCCGGCAAGGCAGGTGAGCAGTTCAGCTATTGGGATGGCAGGGATGAAGCTGGCAGGCAGTGTTCCAGCGGCATCTACCTGCTCAACCTGAAGGTCAATGGGATAGGGGCGTTGAGTAAAAAGGTTACCCTTGTCAGATGACCTCTTTAGTGTTATTGCCAATCATATAGATACCATAGTCGTCGTTCTACACTTCCAATGAAACGGTGGAAACGGCGTATGCGCCCCTGATACGCCTACCGGGTTCATCTCTGAATCGTATTCGATTTGATCGTCTTTGATCCAAGGTGCGAGTGCTTTGATGTATTCCCGGGCATCATCCAGGCTGTTTGACTTGGTATCCAGAGCCATGAGCTTGTCCATCACTTCGAGGGCATCGTTTAGGGGATAGACTCTATCCTGGGCAGCCAGAGCCCGGCAGATGTCACTGGTTCGGTCATCCAGGATCACCACGAGCTTGTAGTATCTGGCTTTGGCTTTTTTGTAGCCCTGCAGTCTGCCGAACTCCCGGATTCTCAGGGCTGTGTGCTCCGCCAACCCTTGCCAGTAATGAGATGACTTCTCAGCAATATCACCAAACTGGTCTTTGAGAGTATCGGCAAGCATCTCTCTAGTATAGCCTTGCTCGATTGCTGTGGTGAGTGTGTCAGCGAAGTTCTGCCTTATGTCTGCTTCAAAGTGATTCCCGATCCAGAACAACTGCTGCTTCTGGATGGTTGAGGAGAGATGCTGATCTTCTATGCCCCAGAGCCCGATACTAGTCTTAGTCGGAGCTTGCACTTGGGTGTCCCTCTGTCCGAGCCGCACACAGCGGTCTATTATCGCTTTGGTGAAAATTCCTGGTTTGGATCTAAGTGCCTGAGCTAGGGATCAAGATCAGGATAAGGCGTTATCCCCATTTATCCAAGTGAGGGTCATTTGAAGTTTGGGCTGAGGGTTTATACAAACTAAGTGGGGGCTATAGCACTGCTCTATCTGGGAATAAGCGCCTGTTTACTAACAATAGCCTCGCATGGAAACAGAGTAGGGATACATCCCCACTGCATTTGGAAGAGAGGCTATAATTCATCCAGATGAGTGTGTTAACCGGCAGCAGGCGCATCGGTAAGCAAAACGATAACACCAGGAAGCGCTGAAGCCAGATTGATCTGAAGAGCCTAAAGCTTCAGGCTCAGCTTGGCATAAGCCGTGGCGCTATCCACCACAAAGTGTCCCAGGGGTTTATTGTAGGTAAATTGCACATCCTGCAGCTGCTTATTATTGAATCCGGCATAGAAAAAGCAGCTGGGCTTGAATTCATAGCGCAGATTGCCATAGAGATTCATTTCGCTGAATATTCCGCTCTCTTCATAGGTGGTAAGTCCGCTTCCACACGCGATGCGCAGCTTTTGATGCGGGGTGTAGCTGAGCTCGCCATTGAATATCGTATAGGCATCATCCAAAGCCATGGGATAGGGCAGCAAGCCGCCATAATCGGCCAGCTCGCCATGCCGGTAAGCATATTTGCGGTACGTGCAGCCAAAATCATAGCCAAATACCTGCTGCAGCGTTCCCCACACATTGCCATAGAGCATGTGGGCACCATAAGTATCCGCCAGACTGTAAACTAATTCATCTGAATAGGCATATTTTACTTGCGCACTGAAACTCTGCCAGCGAGCCAGAACTCCGCTGATACTGGCATCCCAGGTGTTGTGATCCATATTTGCCATATCCAGCAGGCGTCCGACGGCAAAAGAAGTTGCCAGATTGAATTTCGGACGGAAATAGATATAATAGCTTGCGTTTATCGCTGCTTCAGAATTATGCCTGGCGTAGTAATCATAATATTCCCAGCTGGTGCTGAAACCCTGATTGGTAACGTAATCCAAGGTCTCCTCGCTGTCCCAACCAAGATTGGCTCCAAACTTATGAAAGAAGCGCTCATTCATATATCCGGCATCGGCATTAATGTTCCTGCTGAGATAGGTGGCGTAGGCATCCATGCTCCAGTTTTGGGGTGTGAGGGTCAGGGAAAAATTGTGCGCCGAGCCGTAAAGCGGGTCGCTGGCGATGTTACGGTCATCATCCTTGATGCTAAAGGAATTCCAGCTCATCAAGCGGATGTCATTATTGATATCCCAGCGATAGTAGCCGTTTAACACGTGATTGTAATAGTTTTTGTTTATCCTGCTGACAATAGCAGTGGGCAGAGAAAGCATTTTGCTGTGCGGGATGAGGGATAGCACCTGAAAATAGTCATCACGGTTACGGGTGTAGCCATTTTCCACGATCTCTTTATCCCTTGCGGCCAGAACACCCCAATTCAAATGGGTGGAACTGCCCGTGGCCTTGAAAGCAACTCCGGGATCGATTATTCTGCGGCTATTGAAAATATCGGAGCCCACGCCAAAGGCATCGATATCCTCTGTGAAGAAGAAACGATTTTCCATGTAATAACGTGGGTATTTGCTGTTGTAGAGATCAGCGGCCTCATCGGGCGGGACATCGCTGAAATCGGGATTGAGGCTCAGTTTTATCTTGGTTCGCTGCGCCGGATGCATGGCAATATCCACGCCGAGATTATCGGGATCAAAGCTGTCGGTATTAGTCTTCAGATCGTAGCTCTTAACGAAGTAGGGCCTCATCTCGATATCCAGATGGCGCTTGATGGGATGGCTTAGGGTGATGTCAAAGGCCTTGGCAAAGTAGTCATTCATCATGTCTGGCTTCACGGTGGGCAGGCTGAAATCTTCTGAACTGCGATCATGGTGGCGGGTAACGATCACTTTCCACCGGTAGGGAAGATTCTGCCGGAAACGTAGCTCTCCCAGGGGGATTTTGCCCTCGACTCGCCATAGCTTGCCTGTTACTTTGCTGCTGTAGTTGTAGCCGGTATTGAAATTAAAATCCACCCGTCCTGTTTCCCGCACCGCATCATAGAGATTGCCCGTGGCATAGAACTGATACAGATAAGAATAGTAGGCATCGGGCATGGTGATCAGCTGAATGCGCAGGTAGTCCGCCTTGTTGCTGGTATCCCGAGTGGAGATCGGCCCGGGAGTAAAAGTGCTGTCGATCTCCGCTTCAAACACAAAACAGAGATGCTGCCCGTCCTGCCAGAACCATGCCTGGGTGGGCAAGGTTTCTAATGCCGCGTCCTCCGGATTAACCCGCATCAGAGGCGGAAGCAGATTGGCCTGGGTAATCAGAGGCAATTCGCTATAGGGAATCTCAAAGGCGTTCAGAGCCAGAAAACAAACAAGCATCACCAAAAGCAGATAACATTTCTTCATATCAACCTCGCAAGGCAGAAGTAATGCAAATAGTATTCCACACCGTAAATTATGCTTTGATTCCCAGGGCAAAGCAGGAGTCATTCGGCCCAGTGAGAGCCTTGCAGTTACTGCTATTTTCAAGGGCTGAAGGACTCATGCGAACGGGCACTATGTTATTTCGCATAGTCTGTTGCAACGGAAAAACTTCGTTCCCGCTGCTATTTTTTAGATAGGCGCAAATGACTCCCTCTCATTTCCTGTCCACCCTTTCACCCCCTCTTACTATGCTTTTATCCGCGCACAAAGCTTTTCCAGATACACAGATTTCAGCTGTTTGGAAGCCATGGCTCGCTGCACGGGAGGCAGCTTTAGAATTGCTCCCAAAATAGCTGCCAGGGCTCGATGCGAGGCAAAGGCTTGATTATCGAAGATCAGATTTTGCAGCTTGCCCTTTTCAATTGCCCTCAATACCACCCGGTGCACGGAATTCACAGGCGTGATGATCTTCTCCGCGCGCTGCTTTAGAACCAGGCAGTGAGTGGGGCAGGCTCGAACGCAGACTCCACACCCCAGGCAGACGGATGCATCGATTTTGATCCTTTTAGGTTCCTCCGAAACGCTATCCACCCAGGAGATTGCATCCACCGGACAGGCCTGGAGGCATTTACCGCAGCCGATGCACTTTGCGTCCTCAGCTCGGGTGATATATCCTGAAGTATGAATGGCTTGGGTGGCTCCGTATTTCTTGGCTGCAAGCATGAATTCACAGCAACAACTGCAACAATTGCAGATGAAATTCACCCCCTGGCGCACGTTCTCTCCACATTGCACCAGATTGTGTTCATACGCCTCATGCAGCAGTTCCATGCCTTCGCTCACGTCCACTTTGCGGGCAAATCCTGCTTTGATCAAGGAGGCTCCGGCAGTATTGAAGGTCATGCAAATATCCATGGGCGCATCGCAGGCCATGCCTTTATGCTGCATTTTATGACGGCAATAGCAGGTTCCGATGCCAATGTGGGAAGCGGTATTGATTACTTCGCTGGCTCTTTCCCAATCCAGAATGTGAATCGCGCCCTCTCCGGAAAGCACTTCTTCCTGCACAAAAACTCTGCCCAGTCTGGTCTCGCTGCCCAGGATCAGATCCTTGATAAAATCTTCCTCCACATTGAGATACTGGTAATAGAGCTCGCTGAGCAGCTTTTGATCGACGTCTCCCCGGGTGCGCATCATGGAAAATTCAAAGAAGCCTGCCATCGGTGGCGGGAGCGTATATTTCATCGTCCCGTGAAAATCAGCATCCACCAGGATTGCCCTGCCGGCAAGCTCCTCCAAGATCTTGCTGGCTTCCAGCTCGCTTAGTTTCCAGATTTTAGCGGCCTCTTTTGCCGTAAAGGGTTTGATGGGGATTTGCGATACCAGTTCCGCTTCGCGTTTGCTGAAGAGGATCTCGAGGATGCGATAGAGGGTTTGGGAGGGAGGGGCTCCCTGCGGAAAGCGGTTGAGACGCTCCTGCAGCTTGTAATATGCCAGTTTCGCGGAGTGATGAGACATCGCAGGCTCCTATTTTTTATGAATTCATGCCTTTCTTCATGCAGAATAATTCAGCCATCTTGTCAAGAAGCTTTTTCATGAAAGATTCGTGCTTAAGCCCAGCAAGCCAGGCGTAAACGACAGAATGTGAATGCCCGAGATAGACCCCCGTAAACTATTTTATTACCACCAGTTTCTTGCTTATGCACTTGTCCCGGGTTTTTAGTTTGTAGAGATAGATGCCTGCAGGTAGTTTTCGGTTGTCCAGAGTGATTTGTTGCTCCCCGGGAGAAAGTTGATGCACTGCAACACATTGTCCCCGAAGGTTGAAGATAGTGAGGGTTCCGCTTTCCCGCTCTGCAATATTGGCTTTAATAATGACTGTTTCTCCCCGGCGGTTAGGATTGGGATAGGCATCGGACAGATTGGAAAGTGCTGAGAGATCCGGGATGGTGGGATCCTGGTTAGCTGTTTCTCCCATGGTAAGTTTCGCAATAAAGATATCAGGGTAATAGGTGCTCACGTCTCCATCCCAATCAGCAGTAAGCGCAATTGATCCGAAAAGGGTAGTTTTGAAAAAAAGTCCTATCAGATAGACGTTGGAGGCGCTATCAACCGTGATTCCATAACCGCAATCTGAATATCCTACAGCACTTGCGGCCCCAAGCCAGTTGCCGTTGGTATCCAATTTTGCAACAAAGCAGTCACTGTGTTCCTGGCAAATCAGTGAGACTGTGCCAAAATAGGCGGTATTATGAAAAAACCCTGACAGAGTGATATTATCAAAGCTATCCACAGCGGTGCAATACCCATAATCAGTGGATGTTCCTCCTGCCTTGACAGACCAAAGCCAATTGCCGTAGGAATCCAGCTTGGAAACAAATATGTCGTCGCTTCCACTGCTGGTGAGTGATGTAGTCCCAAAGGCAGCGGTATCTTTGAAATGTCCCGTCAGATAAACATTTGCAGAATTACCCACGGATATACCATAACCTTGATCGTCATACATACTTCCTGCATGAGTTGACCATAGCCAATTACCGTTCAAATCCAGTTTGGCGATAAAGATATCCTGTCCACCGAAACTAGTGAGCGAAGTAGAGCCAAACTCCGCTGTTTCCAGAAAATCTCCTGTAATATAAACATTGGCAGAGTTATCAAGGGCTATGCTGCTTCCAAGATCATTGTTTGCTCCACCTGCTCTGACAGCCCAGAGCCAGTTTCCGTTTGTGTCGAGTTTCGCAACAAAGACATCGAAGTCACCATCATCACTATCAAGCGATGTGTTGCCAAAAGATGCTGTGTATCGAAAACCTCCGGTCATGTAGATATTGGCAGAATCATCCAATGCAATACCACTACAGTATTCCTGACTTATTCCACCGGCGCGCTTTGCCCAAAGCCAGTTGCCGTTGGTATCCAGCTTGGCAATAAAAATATCATATACCCCGTGACAGCTAAGCGTAGTGTTGCCGAACGTGGCGGTATTCATAAAATATCCAGCGATATAGCAATTGCCCAAGCTGTCTATTGCTAGTCCGAAGCTCCTATCTTCGAGTTGCCCCCCCGCTTTGACAGCCCAAAGCCAGTTCCCATCAGAATTCAGCTTTGCCACGAAGATATCCCTTTCTCCAGAACTGGTAAGTGAAGTTGTTCCAAAAGACGAAACATCACAAAAAAAACCTGCAACATAGCAATTGCCAGTTATGTCTGTGGCAATAACCTGTCCTTGGTCATAATACATTCCTCCAGCCTTGTTTGCCCAGAGCCATTCAGTAGACTGAGCTGATGCTCCGATTGCGCATACAAGCGAGAGAGCGCAGAGCAAGAATCCCTTCATCCTGTTCATGAATCCTCCACATGATGAATATTCAAACATAAGCCGAGAAAAGTGAGCAGTATATTCTTGTCAAGTGTTGTATGGCATTCCCCCCAATTTTTTTTAACCAGCCTGATTTTCATCTGCCAAGGCTCTGTCTTATCGGTTCTACATGGAGAAGTATCATAATGATTGGTTCTACAAAGACAGATCTTGATCGTCTGGCTCAAAAGCTGTGTAAAATGCTGCAAAAAGTTGTGGGCTAACTCGCGTAAAATAATGTCGCAAAAATACTTATGGTTTTCTTCCAGCTTTCCCTTAATCCGCAGTGTTAATCACTTCATTATCACTCCTTAATCAAGCGTTAATAATTAAGACTTGATTAAGGGTAGATTAGGATGTGATAGACTGCTCGAAGTATGCACGAAATCCGGGCTTGACAGAAAAACCGCTTTCACAGTAATTGCAACTGATTCTCATTAAGATAAGGATGGATGCCATGGAAGAACATGAACGACAGTTTCTTAGCTTCCTCCAGCAGAGGGGCTTGAAACTAACC
>JAGOGT010000011.1 GCA_017996595.1 Candidatus Cloacimonadota bacterium | reverse complement strand
GGCCCCTGTGATCATCACTTTTTCTACTCTTTATAAGGGCTGAGGACTACTGCCGGAGAAGTTATTTACCGATGCAGAAATTGCTGAAGATCTCTCCCAGAAGGTCGTCACTGCTGATAATGCCCAAGATTTCTTCGAGGGCAGCTCCCGCCGAGCCAAGCTCAAAGGCGATGAATTCGTAACCTCTATTCTCGCTATGGGCTAGCAGCGCTTCATCAAGGAAGGCAATGCTTTTATGCAGCGCGGAAAGCTGACGGGCATTGGTTACCAGAGGTTCATCGGGGGATAGGTCATGCAGCATCAGGTGATGCAAAATCGCTTCGGAGGCTTGTTTCAGACCATCGGGGAGAAGGGCGGAACAGGGAATGGCAGCTTGGGGGATGTTTTTACCAGCAGGCAAAAGATCCATTTTGCTATAAACAAAAAGGGTTTTGTGCAGCAGCTCGGGTTCCAGATCCGGAAGAGCGTGATTATCGGGAAGCGTGGCATCGATAAGATACAATATCAGATCGGCGGAGTGCATCAGTTCGAGGCTTTTGGCAATGCCTTGGGCTTCGATGCTGTCGGGATCGTCTCTAAGGCCCGCCGTATCGTAAAAAATAACTGGAAAGCCATTTAGCGAGATGCTTTCTTCCAGATAGTCCCTGGTAGTGCCAGGATGGGGGGTAACCAGGGCCCGGTTTTGCTTCAGGAAGGCATTGAAAAGAGATGATTTACCGGCATTGGGAGCACCGCTGAGGCAGATTTTGATGCCTTCGCGGATCAATTTACCCTGATTGCCCGTGGCAGCCAAAGCCTTAGCAGCTTCCAGAACCTGTTCCAGCTCGTGGCGAAGCTCTTGATTCTCGGGGAGTGGCAAGTCCTGATCGGAAAAGTCGATGGCCAATTCGCAGCGCATGCGCAGATGGAGAATGCTTTCCAAAAGCTGCTGCAAGAATTTGCTGAGCTGTCCCTGAAGCTGCATCAGGGCAGCCTTTTCGGCGCGATGTGCCTTGGCATGGATGAGGTCGTTCACCGCTTCCGCCTGATTCAAATCCAGCTTGCCATTCAGGTACGCACGCAGCGTGAATTCACCCGGATTGGCAGGACGGCAGGAGATCAGCAAGGTCTGCAAGATGCGTTTTGCCAGATCGGGATTGCCATGGCAGGAAAGCTCCACCAGGTCTTCGCCGGTGTAGCTGTGAGGTTTGCGGAAGATATAGGCGAGCACTTCATCGATATCTCTGCCTTCGGCATCGGTGAAATATCCATGCACGATGCTGTGCGATCTGGCTTCCAGCAGTTTGGTGGCGGGACGGAAATGCCTGGCTGTGAGTTCGATGGCACCCTTGCCACTGATACGCAGCATGGCGATGGCTGCATAGCCTCCCGGGGTGATTAAGGCACAAATTGGATCAGATGCTCCGGTCATGAACCTCAGCTCTTCAGGTCGGCGGTGATGGCTGCAGAAAGGTCTTTGGCGGTGAAGCCGATGCTTTCCAGCAGCAGGGTATTATTGCCATGGGGAATGAATTTATCGGGATAGCCGAAATTGCGGATGTGGATATTGGCGTGGCTAAGGAGCTGGGAAATATGGCTTCCCGCTCCGCCCAATTGGGAGCCATGTTCGAAGGTGAAAAGATGGCTGTGCGTTTTTGCCAGGGCGTTCAGGGCTTGCGCGTCCAGAGGCTTGATGCAGGATAGCTGGATCAGCGTGGGCTGGTAGCCTTTTTCTGTAAGCTCGTGGTGGACCTCGGTGGCCAGGCTGAAGGCTTCCCCAATGCCGATAAGGGCGATTTGCTTTCCTTTATGCATGGTTTTGGCGGTGGTGGGATCATAATTTTCGGGGATGCTTCCTTCGGGCAGGCAAAGAGCCGTTCCCCGCGGATAGCGAATGGCTATGGGGCCAGCAGTATAGGTGGCAGCCCAGGCCAGCATGGCGCTTAGCTCATTGCCGCTGGATGGAGTGAGCACCATCATATTTGGAATAAAGCTAAGAAACGCCAGATCGAAGGCTCCATGATGCGTGGCACCGTCATCGCCAACCAGTCCAGCCCGATCCAGACAAAATACCACAGGCAAACGGGGCAGAGCCACATCGTGAATCACCTGGTCTAAAGCGCGTTGCATGAAGGTGGAATAGATCGCCACAAAGGGTTTGATGCCCTTGGTGGCCATGCCTGCGGCGAGGGTTACAGCATGCTGTTCGGCGATGCCTACGTCAAAAAAGCGCTCGGGGAAGGTCTTTTCAAAGGGGCTGAGTCCGGTTCCGGCAGTCATGGCAGCGGTGATGGCTACGATTTTGGGATTAGCTTTGGCCAGGGCGGTGAGGCTGTTTCCCATCACGGCGCTATAGCTTTCTTTGCCGGAGCATACGGGCTTTCCGCTTGTGGCTTCGAAGGGTCCGATGCCGTGGAAGAGGGAGGCATTTTCCTCCGCCGGAGCATAGCCCTTGCCTTTTTGGGTTACCACATGGATGAGCACGGGGCCAACCATGTAGCGCTGCACGCGGTGGATGATGGTGATGAGCTGATCGATATTATGGCCATCGATGGGGCCAACATATTTGAAGCCCAGATCCTCAAAGATGATATTGGGGATGAGGATATTCATCATGGATTCTTCCAGCTTGCGGGCACCATAGATAAAACGGCGGCGCACCCCTTCCGGAAGGCTGCCGGAAAGATCCCAAACCTGCTGCTTAAGGCTGTTATAGTGGCGGCTGGCCATCATTCTGGCCATATATTTCTGCAGTCCCCCCACGTTTTTGGAGATGGACATGGCGTTGTCGTTCAGGATCACGATGAATTTGTTCTTTTGGAGGTGTCCGGCGTGATTTAGCGCTTCGAAGCTCATGCCTCCGGTTAAAGCGCCATCGCCGATGATGGCAATGCTGTGGCCTTTTTCTTTGTTCAGATCGCGGCCACAAGCCATGCCCAGAGCTGCGGAGATGGAGGTGCTGCTGTGTCCGGTGCTAAAGGCGTCATAGGGGCTTTCATCGCGATTCGGGAATCCGCAAAGGCCTCCAAACTGGCGCAGGGTGTGCAATTCAGAATTGCGTCCGGTGAGGATTTTCCAGCCATAGCTTTGATGCCCCACGTCCCATACAATGCGGTCTTTCAGGGGGTCAAAGAGGTGGAGCAGGGCGATGGTGAGATCCACCGTTCCCAAACTGGGGGCAAGATGACCACCGGTTTGAGATACTACTTCCACGATGCGGGAGCGCACTTCGGTGGCCAGAATTTTCAGCTCACTGGGTTTCAGGCGGCGAATCTGATCGGGCTTGGTGATGGTTTCTAAGATCATAATGCATCTCTTATGGGTTTGAGGTTCCGGAGCGTGCTTCTTCCAGTTTCACGATGAGCAGTTCCAGAAGCACGAGGGCTAAGGCGATGGCCAGAAGGGTTTTCCAGAGATCATGGCCAAGGCGGGAAAAGAATAGCTGATTTTGCCAGTTTTTGCCGAGGGTTTTGATGCCCCGGGGAGGATTTATACGTGCCTGGGAATCGGAATAATCGATATTTATGGCCTTCACCAGCTCGCGGGGGCTATCCGGCTCCAGAGTATAGATTCCCGGACGGGTGGCAAGGTGTTTGCGGTTGCTAACTATTTCACCCTGAGGAAGTTTCAGGCGGTCAAAGGTGATGGTTTCGCCTACCTGCAGGCCGGTTTCGGGAACATTGGTGCTGGCCAGATAATCAAAGGTGCGGAAGGCAAAAACAGGGAAGGCGGGATCCACAAAGAAGGGATTCTGGCTTCCGGAAAGATTCCACAGCCACAGGGACTGCTTGCCGGAGACTACAGCCAGCGGTACTTTCTGAGCAGAGAGCAGCACGGAGGCACCTTTGGAACTGGCTTGCCAGAAATCTCCGCTTTGATTGTGCTTCAGCTGCTTGTCGGCAATGAGGGAGGAGATATAGTGGTGCTTACTTATCAGATCAATGCTGAGCACCTTTTGACTGCGATCGGTGATCCCGATAGAAAAAACGTTATTCAGGTGAGCTTTAAGATCGCTACCCAGAGTGGCGTCCAAAGTATAGAGAACTCCGGTTTCCTTGCTGGCCAGGGTGCTGAAGAGCTCACGCAGGCGGGGACTAAGTGGACCGCAATCGTGAATGATAAACAGCTGATAGGCGTCGATGCTGCCCAGGGAAAGATTCTGAGGTGAAACAATGACTGGTGCGGCACCGGTATAAACCCGCAGCATGGTGTCCAGAATCAGGGGCAGAGTGCCGGATTGGCTTACTACTGCGATGCGGGGCTTAGTGAAGAAAGGAAAGGCAAAATAGGCACGGTTATCCTGAGTTTGCAGCTCATCCAGCACCTCCAGGTAACCGCTTTGCCATCCATCCGCGCGCAATTCGATGGGGATGGTTTCGGTGATGCTGGTTTTGGCAGGTACCGATACGAATTTTTCCGCCAGTTTGATGTCTCCCAATACGGCTTTTACCAGTACGTCGCGGCGATCATGCGTGCCGTGATTTTCCAGAGTGAATTGGAGCTGCTGCATCCGGCGTTTATCCACTAATTGGGGCAGCACCCCTGCTTTGCTGATGCTGAGATTTTCGTAGCTATTATCTTCGCGCAGGGGAATGGCAGCCATGGGGATGGAGGTTTTTAGCGTTTCCGGAGGCGTGCGGTTATCGCTGAGCAGGTAAATCTCCTGATTTGGCATCTGGCTTTCCTTCAGCTTGGTTTCGGCAAAGAGCAGCATTTCCTGAAGGCTGAGGGGCAAATAGGAGATATTCAGCTTATCCAGCAATGCTTCCGGGATTTTACCGGCATAGAGCTGGGAATTCAGCAGATTCCAATTGGCATCGGAACTGATGAGCACCAGTTGATCGTCATCGTTGCTGCGGGCATTGATTTTGGAGATTGCTTCTTTGGCAAGCTGGAGGGTGCTTTTGCCGCCCTGAGCATAGTCCATGCTATAGCTGGTATCCAGCAGGATGGCGATGGCCGTGGGAGGATGCTTTCTGGAAGGCTTCAGATTTTTGGTATTGAACATGGGGCGGGCAACCGCCAGGGCTACCAGCAGTATGATCAGCATCCTGATGATGAGCAGCAGGATGTTCTTCAGCTTGCTGCGTCTTTTCTCCTGCTGCTTGCTTAGCTTGATGAAGCGCAGAGTGGAAAAGATTACCTTGTGGGGCTTCTTTTTGGCCAGCAGCCAGATGAGCAGAGGAAGAATCGTGGCTGCCGCAAAAAACAGCAGAGAGGCATTGAGAAAGGATAATTGGAACATCAGATGCCCAGGGACAAGGCAAAGAGGTACTCGCTGTCGGCGAGCTTCATACCAATACTATTCAGGGAGAAATCGAAGCGGAAGTTCTTGTAATAATAGCCCCCGCCCAGGGTGAAATTGATGTTATCGGCACCGTAGAAATCGTGGCTATAGGTGCCCAGACGCAGATCCATAGTCTGCCGCTGGGTGGAGCTTCCCATATCCCATTGATAGCCATAGCCAAGGTGATAGCTGGTTTCTGCGTCTTTGGCGATACGATTTTGGATGCCGGCATTGAAATGGCTGTTATTCTTGTCATATCCCATGCCGATGGCCATGCGTCGGGTGATGCTTTCTGAATCGTAATTCTCCCAATAGAGGCGGGAAAAGAGGTCATAGGCACAGGCGGCATAAGTGATATCCCCGGCATCGTAGGTGAAGGCCAGATCTGTGGAAAAGCCTTTCACTTTGTCGTCGATAAAGGCATCGCGCACCATGTTATCGCCCACAATGTGCTCTGCCAGATACACCAGGCGTCCCGAAAGATATTTAGCGCTGAGTCCGGCACCCAGGCGATTATACTTCTTGTCCTTACCGCCGATCGAGAATTGCAGCTTATCCAGCTTGTAGTCGTAGTATTTACTGCTGGCTCCGGTGATCTCGCTGATATTTACCGAGGCTACGGGTTGATAGCCAAAGGACACCATCTTGGAATTCAGCACGAAATACTTGAATTGCTTGCCTCTGAGCGTGTTGCCAATGCTGGCAGCTTCCCAGAAGGAAATATCATCTTCGTTTTTCAGCCGGAACGACGTGGAAAAGGAACTTATCTCGTTATCAGCCAATAGCGCAGGATTGGAATATGCCGCGAAAGGATCGTCGCCATTGGTAAGATTGAATGCGCCGGTACCCATGCCGATGGGAGAAACGTAATTTTCCGGCAGGGCATAGTCATAAGAAGTGATGGGTAGGGCTGCCTGCTGGGCATTTACTGCTACTCCGGCCAAGCACAGCAGCATGATAAGAACAAGGGATTTATGCATTTAAACTCCAATAATTCAATTGTAACCAGCCCGGGCAAGCTTGCCCCGAACATAATTTGCCAGATAGTAGCCGCCAATGCCGGCAAAAATTCCTGCCACGGCATCGATGAACCAATGATAGTGGCAATACACCGTAGCGATGGATAAAAAGAACGCGATCACGCTGAAGAGATATCCCCAGCGGCGCACATATCGCAAGGCGGCCACAGTTAAAACCAGGGTAACGGCAATATGCGAACTGGGAAAAGCACCGCCCAGGTGTCCCGAAGTGCGGTAAATATAGGCCATAATATGGGTGAAGGGGCCAAAGCGATATACCTTGGTAAGCTCCATCGCTTCCGGAATGTATCGGCCTCCGATTACTGGCAGCACCGAATAGACAAGGTAGCAGCAATAGAACACAAAGGTGAGATTGAAGATAAGCTCTTTGAAGGCTTTGGGTTGCTTGATATACAGATACACCGGCAGCCCCAGAATCATGGGATAATAGCAGAAATAGGCAAAGTGAAAAAGCTCCTGCAGTAGCCAGTTGCTGTAGCGGATTCCCCACTCCATGGAGGGGTAATAGCCAAAGAGCTTCAGATCAATCCCCATGAACCAGGGGTCCAGCCAATCGGTAAAGATGATGCGATTGAAAGCATATCCTGAGGTATAAAAGAATTCGAAGAGCAGCACCGGATAGATTGCCCGGATAAAGGCCAGAGCTTTTTCCAGCTTGGGATGCCCGGTGATGAAGCTTTGCCTCGCCATCCAAGCCAACAGCAGCACTCCAGTTAAGATTCCCAGATAGGACG
Source organism: Candidatus Cloacimonadota bacterium (assembly GCA_017996595.1). Taxonomy (GTDB): domain Bacteria; phylum Cloacimonadota; class Cloacimonadia; order Cloacimonadales; family Cloacimonadaceae; genus Cloacimonas. The sequence goes on along the minus strand of JAGOGT010000011.1, from coordinate 3,957 downwards.
GCAGCATCATCAGCCCCTGTGCGGTGCGGTTTATGCCTGCGCTGATATAGACCAAAATCCACGCCGTGTAGAGCAGGGTGATGAGATCGATAGCGCTGAGGATGTTAGTTGCTGATGGCTTTGTCATATATGCGGTAGGTTTTATAGATTTTGGCATCCAGCATCTCCGCCACGCGAATCATCATCGTGTTATTCTCCAGTACCCACGAGAATTCACCATGAATATATCCCTTGGGCAGGCCGTTCATGTATGAATGGTAATGGAATACGGAATCAATGCCGCGTCCTTGAAATTCCTTGATCACGCCCATGGTAATCACTCTGGCAGAGCTGATCTTGCGCTTGGCGATCAGGGCTTTCACCAAAGTTATGGGATTCACGCGGCCATGCATCACCTTCAGCACTTCGTTATAATTCGGCATCGCGAGGCTGAATCCGGCTTGCTTACCGTCAATTTCGGCGATGAAAACCAGCTCCGGATCAGCCAGAGGCAGCAGCTCCGCTACCAGATGGTCAAATTCTGCTTTGGTGAGGGGCACATTGCCCCAGTTATATTCCCAGGCTTTGGTATAAATCTCGAATACAGTCTCGATGTCTTTTTTCAGCTGTTTCTTGTTTTTGGAGAGGGAGCGGACTTGCACCTTGCTGCGTTTTTCCAGGGCCAGGGCAATGCGTCCGATGCGTTCCGGCATTTCGGTGCGATAGCTGTAATAGGCATACAAATCCATGGTCTTGCTAAGACCCCAGCCTTCGTACAGCTTTTGATAATAGCGATGATCGTGGCGCATCATCACCATCGGGGGCGTATCAAAGCCGTCGATCAGCAATCCGCATTCCTGATTCACGCTGAAATTCATGGGGCCACGCATGGAGGTAAATCCCCGATAGCGGTTCCATTCGTAGGCCGCATCAAAGAGTTTATCGGCCACCTGCTGATCGTCGATGCATTCAAAGAACCCAAAGAAGCCGATATTCTCGCTATGCTCCTTGTTATGCTGCGTATTGCTCTGCGCTGAGATTCTTCCCACCACTTTGCTATCTTTTAGCGCCAAAAACAGCTTCACTTCCGAATGCTGGTAATAAGGATTCTTTTTGGGATCAAAGAACTTCTTCTGTTCGCCGATAAGCGGTGCCACCCAATTGGGATCGTGCTTATACAGCTCGAAGGGCAGCATAATGAAGCTCATCAGCTGCTTTTTATTGTCAACGGGGACTATCTGTATCATCAAAACCACTCTCTTTCTTATTTAGAATTCGCCCAGTTTTTTGGAAACCATTACATTCAGGATGCCCATCAGGATAGCTGTGCCTACCATTATCGGCATAAAATTCGTAGGGAGATTGGGAACAAATCCCGGGATCAGACTGGCGAGGACAATCATCAGCAGCACCGGCATGATCACGATCAGATATTGGGCAAAGCGGATCTGATGAAAGCGAATCACCAGAATCCAGGCAATGACCATGGTGATGATCGTAGGAATAGGCGCAAAGTAGAATACCATACCGATATAGGTGAAAATCCCCCGTCCTCCCCGAAAGCGATTCGTCCAGGGTAAACAGTGTCCGATCAGCATCACCATGCCATAAACCAGCATCAAGTTCTTGCCATATATCTGAGCAACTCCCGTAAACAAATGGGTATGCTCTATGAGGTGCAGAATCATCTCCACTACCAGCAGATACAGATAGGCCTTGGATGCATCCAGCAGCCCCACCAGTATTCCCATGGGCTTGCTGATGTGGGTATAAATATTCTCCGTATCTGCCAGGCCTGTGCCGATCTTATAGATATTCAGCGATCTAAAGCTCTTGGTGATGATCCGGGCTGTGGAGAAAGAGCCATAGAAGTAGGAGACAATTATTATCAGGAAGGCAAAGAGGTATATCAAAGGGCTCCTCCGTAGTTGCGAGCACCAAAGATGGCACTGCCGATGCGGAGCATATTTGCCCCTTCCTGCAGGGCGATCAGATAATCATGGCTCATTCCCATGGAAAGGTAGCGCATTTCCACGCCGGGGAGATCCTCAGCCTTCAGATAGTCGAAGAGCTCCTTCATTTTCTTGAATAGCGGTCTGCTCAGTTCCGGAGCTCCCAATTGTCCAATGGTCATCAAGCCCATGATTCTCATGCTGCTATAGGCGGCGATGCGGCTAATGGCAGCCTCAGCTTCCTCCCAATCAAAGCCGCTTTTACTGGTTTCCTTGCTGCTATTGATCTGAACTAAAATATCCTGATAGCGGTTGGTACGTCCCAAAGCCTTGTGCAGACTAAGCGCCAGATGCAGGGAATCCACCGAGTGGACTAGCCAGGGCTTCAGGCTGAGAAGCTGATTTATCTTATTGGTTTGCAAATGTCCGATAAAGTGGAAGCCACGATAGGGAACTGTCAGCAGCGGCACCTTGCGCATCGCTTCCTGCACCTTGTTTTCCCCAAAATCTGTAATTCCCGCTTTCAGGGCAGCTTCCACGGCGTCCACAGAGTGGGTTTTGGTAACCGCCACCAACGTTATGTCTTCGGGGTTGCGGCCAAGTTTTTCCGCTTGTGCGGCTACTTCAGCCTTAATCCTGGCGATATTTTCTGAAATCATTACTTTAAGCGCAGCATCCGGCGAGTAAAAGACTCCCCATTCACATTTAGTTTATAGAGGTATATACCGCTGGCGGTGGCAAGGCCATTGTTATCCTTCCCATCCCACTGCAGCTGATGTGTTCCCGCCTTTTGCGAGTTCAGATTTCGGCTATATACTTTTTGTCCCCTCAGGTTATAAATCTCCACCTGCACCCTGGCGTCCTGCTTCAGGCTATAGGCAATGGTGGTTTCGCCAAAGAAGGGATTGGGATAATTCTGAGATAGCGCGGTAACGGCAGGAGTATCCAGCTCATCTTCGCTTCCCACAAAACCCGTGGCTGCAAAAGAACCCTGGCGCAGCGATGAACCACGGTAGATAGTCCAGGGAGCAAGCCCCGTAGCCGCAGTACGCAGATTCAGCATCATCACGCCATTGGAATGACCCAGCACCAGCTTGGCATTATTATTACCATCAAAATCCACCAAAGTTCCGGGAGTGCTGCCATTGTAACTGCTGATGAAGGGGAAGCCACTTAGCACACTACCATCGTGATTGTAGCCATATACCGAATTCACATAGCTGTGAACCAGAATCTCCAGCTGAGGATCGCTATCCAGATTTGCCAAGAGCGGCGGACAAGAGAAATTAGCTCCGGTTTCCAGCGGAAATCCCGGCAGGTTATCACCCTCGTCATTAAACACATACAGCTTTCCGGAGAGACTGATACCCACAATTTCCTGATCCACGTGATCCTGATCCACATCGCCCAAAGCGAAGCCGCCGGTAATATGCGTATCTGTGGCTCCCTGGAATACAATCTCCCCGATGCTATTGATGATGTAGATGCTGGTAGCGGTGCCACAGACGATTAAGCCACGATTAGTGATGGTGGGGGCACCGGTTAGCGCGCCATCCAGTTGCATCGGGAAGCCAGGCATCACGTTTCCGCCTGCGCTGATTACATAAAGCACTCCATCCGCGCCTCCAGCGATGATCTCAAAAGCATTGTCATTATTGAGATCGGCAGCCGCCAGCTCGGTTTGGAAGGCTCCACCCACAGCAAAGGGGAATCCGGGAAGCAGAGCACCGCTTGCCGACACGGCATACACCATGCCATCCATGCCACCGGCAATCACCTCCAGGGTTCCATTGCCATCCACATCGGCAAGCACGGGAGTATAGATGAAGAGGGTATTGAAATTAGTTCTGAATACGGGATTGCCCGTTGCCGTAAGCGCATAGATATCGCCATTGCGGCTACAGAAGGCCAGTTCGTCTCCAGCATTGGCATCCAGGGGACCGCTGGCAAAGCTGCGGCTGAGATAGGTGCCATCTGCGGTATCAAATAGTTCACTGCTGTTGCCGGCAGCATCTATCAGATATGC
>JAGOGT010000010.1 GCA_017996595.1 Candidatus Cloacimonadota bacterium | reverse complement strand
TTCTTCCAGGCCTTGCTGCACTTCCAGCATTAGCTGCAGGTCTTCTCCGGACATATAAGTTTGAGGTGAAACATGCTGGATGTCCACGGCAAATACTGCCCCTATCAGGAGGCTCAGGATGATGATAAATAGTTCCCTTTTCATGTGCTTTCCTCCCTATCCTAGTAGCTGATCTCGATATATTTGGTGCGGCCGGAGGCGTCGATCACGGGAACCAGCATGGTTTTGGTTTCCGTAGCACCATCTGAATCCATTTCTGCCTGTTCCACCGCTGAGAGATCATCCCTGGTGCTATTGCGAATTTCGTAGGTTCCGTCTTCTTCCACAATGGCCGTTTTGCCTTTGGGAACTGCTTTGGCTTCCGGCTGATCCAGAATCTTCAGCTCCACTTCGCCTTCGGTAACGATAAACATCGATTGATCGGTATCCGTAATCTTGGTGAGAAATTGGGTGCCCTTCACCGAAGCCACGGTAGTGGGGGTTTGAACTACCAGCGAACCGGTTTTTGGTTTCACGGAGGTAAGCACGCTGCCCTTGTTTACGGTTACTTTTTTGCTTAGAGTCTTGCCGCTTTTTGTGGCTGCGATCTTCACCATGGAATTGGAGAATACCTTGATGGTGCTGGAGCCGTCGATATATTTATAGGCCGCGAAGGATTCACCGCCGGTACGCAGCTCATCGTCATTTCGCAGCAATTCGCCATTTTTGAATTTCAGCGTTCTGGCATCCCGGGACAGATCTACTTTGCCTTTGGTAGCCGAAAGCATGGCCACTGCGTTGGCGGCAAGCATCATTCCTGCGAAAGCCAGTAGTATCGAGATTATAATTATCTTTTTCATGTTCATCTCCTTAGTCCTGAAGCCTTACCTGGATTTCTTTGCCCATCAGGCTTTCCACCAGATCCAGGGCATCCTGACCGGAATAGGTGCGGCCTTCATAGATAATTGATCCCACGGTATTGAATCCGGCATTATAGATATTACGCAGCTCATTATTGCCCAGCAGATTGAGCAAGGCTTGCAATTCGGATACTCCGGAAGACGCATTGCTTTCATCCACATATTGAAATACATTCCAATTGCTGGTTAAGATCGGCGAAGTAGCTCTGGCTCTGCCGGGAGTGAATTCCGTATAGAGCTTGGTTTTCACTCTCCAGGCATAGTATTTGCCGGGGCTAAAAGCCAAATATTCGGCGAAGCCACTGCTTTCACCCGATCCGGCAGGGGTCTGATACATCAAGTAACCCGTGCTTTCCACATTGTTAACTGTGGGGATTTGGCTTTGCGGGTACTCGCGGATGCTAAGCTCAAATTCGTTAAATCCTGTATTCAGGGCGTTCCAATAAAAGCTGAGGGGAGCACCGCTCACCGCGGGTGGATTTTGTCCGATCGTTACTCCGGGAGCAAGCAAGGTGATATTTCCGGCATTACGGATCCTGATGGTGAAGCGGGCGTCACCTTCCGAGGTTTCAGGCTCAGTCCAGGGTGCAGATGAATATTCGCGCACCCAGATTCTGATCTCCAGATCTCCATCCGGGAAGTATCCGGCCAATACGGCGTCACCAAAAGTGGGGGAATCGATGATTTCATCCACAGAGATGTCCATTGAGCCCGGTTTTTGCATAAAATCAGGGTGACCCTCATTGGAAATCAATTGCCGGCTGGAAAAGACCACCGGATACATGGTTTCAGGATTTGCTCCGATTATGCTTTCGAAATCTGCTTCCACCAGCTTTATATTATTCCATACCACGCGCACTTTGATATCCAGCCGGGGTTTGGGAATCCCATTGTAGTTCACTGTCAGCATCGATAGCAAGGGCTGTGCTTCCGGATCATCCGGATCAAAGGACGTGATTGACATCGTATTCACCGTGATCTGCGAGGGATTGAAAACCGTGGTGAAGCTCTGTGCAAATCCCGCCAGGGGGATCAGTAACAGCACGAATAACACTATAGTTGATATTTTCATTGATACCTCCCTGCGTTGTGCAGGCTTATTTCAATTATTTTTTGCAGTAACTCGCCAAATGGGATGTCCGCGGCTTTGGCTGCCATCGGAGTTAAACTGAGCGGGGTCATCCCCGGCAAGGTGTTTACTTCCAGGAAAAAGGGTTTTTGCTCGTCATAGCGAAAATCTATTCTGGCATATCCCGACAAGCCCATGGCCCTCCAGATTCTCAGGGCATACAGCTGCACCAGTTGTGTAGTTGATTCATCCAATTGGGCAGGAGCTTCGTAGTGGGTTTTGCCTTTATTATATTTATTAGTGTAATCATACCAGCCGTTCACAGGCTTTATTTCCACTACCGGCAAAGCTTTGCCGTCCAGAATGGTGACGGTTAGTTCTCTGCCCGGGATGTATTCTTCCAGAATAATCGTGGGGGAAACCTCCAGCGCCTTATGCACAGCCGGTTTCAGTTCTTCCAGGCTGTCCACCACGCTTATTCCCACTGAAGAACCGGAATCATTGGGCTTCACCACGATCGGCAAACCCAGGGTAGCGGCGAAGGAAGCATAATCCTCCGGGTCATTATAGTCTTCGATGAGGTTTTCCCTCATCAATATATACTTGGGAACCGGAATGCCTTCTGCGGCGGCAATCATCTTGGAGACATATTTATCCATTGCCAGAACGCAGGCCTTGAATCCCGAACCGGTGGAACGAAAACCCTGCAAGCTAAGCGCGGCTTGCAATTGGCCATCTTCTCCGCTGCCACCGTGCAGGCCATTGAAAACTACATCAGGCGCCGCAGCCTTCAGAGCGCTAAAGAAGGCTCCCGAATCAGGAAAGGCTCCTGGATCAAATTCTACTACTTCGTAGCCCCTGTGCTGCAATTCCTTGCCGATTTCACTTCCGCTAACCAGCGATACATCGCGTTCGGGAGAGAATCCTCCTTTCAGTACGGCGATCTTCATGTACGGTCCTTTGAGATAAGAAAATTCATTTTCATCGTATCCTCGTGTCTATAATATAATCTAAGCAGCTCTCAAAGCCCAATTATCGATAGATCTGATAAAACACTTTCAGGGACAAGCCCTGGGCAGCTTTGAATCTGGCTATCTCGGGAACATTAGCGCCGCAAAAATCGATGCCGATAATATCCTCAGCCAGGCTTTGCAGCAATTCCAGAGTGTGTAAACTGCTGGCGCCATATTTCATTTCCGCCTCGTCGGTGGCTCTGAAAACTGCATAGGCATAGCCCTTGGGATCAATATACACAATGTTGCTGCTTACCACGCGGTTATCGCGGTAGAGATTGAATTGCCGTGCCAGGCCAAGCTGGTGGAGAGTGCCAAGGAATTCTCCAAAATCTGGATAACTGAAGCCCAGCTCTTTGTGCTTGCGTTTGAACATGGCGCTGAACAGCCGGATAAAATCATCCAGATTGAAGGCCTCTGCAAAGTGATAAGCCTGACTTCGGGCCAGAGTGAGCTTCTTTTTTTCGTCCGAAAGGGGCTGTAAGGGGCCCTCATAATTATGCACAAAGGTATATAGCGGCCTGGCCTTCAATTTTTCCCAGGTAAAGCCCCGCACATCGCCAAAACCGGCATCCAGATTGAAGCGTACTTTCTGATAGCGCGCATAGATAAATTGGGCAATGCTTTGGGTGATTTGCAGTGTATCCAGAAGCCGCCGGGAAACTGAGGAAGCTTCGTTTAAAAACAGATTCATGCCATTATAATAGGCGCTGGATGGGGAAACTATGGCCCGGTAGGAAAGTAATTTATTCTCATAAAAAGGGAAAACCGCCACCAGTTCATTGCCTTTCCAGCATTGAATATGCCAGGCCTGCCGATGGTGAAGCTGCTGCACCGCCTGCATGAAATCGGGCGTACTCCAGATATTCAGCTCTTTATCGTAGGTTTGAGGGGGTGCCAGGCTTACTTGAAATGCCATCTCAAGTGTAGTTGTTTACGATGCTAAGCAGCTCATTCAGCTGGAAGGGCTTGATGATATAATCCGTAGCGCCTTCCACCATCGAGTTGTACGCGCTATCCACAGTGGGATAACCCGTCATGATCAAACAGAATATGTCTTTGTCCATTTCCAGTAGTTTCTTCATTAGCTCCAATCCACTCATTCCTGGCATAATGATGTCTATCAGCGCCATCCGGTATTTTCCGGGCTCAAATTTCTCCAGAGCATGCTGCGCATCTTCCGCCAGATCAATTTCATAGCCATGCATAGACAAAAAATCACCAATCACTTCCCGAAGGAGACGATCATCATCTACCAGAAGAATCCTTGTTTTCATGGCTACTCCCTTTTATTAGTGGATCACTAGCTGCTGAACTTGATAATTACTATAGCTACTTCCGTCAATAAAAATCTGTTTCGCGCTTATTCCCACTTTTATATTTTGGATGGATCGTGCTGGTAATTTTTTATATTGACGGATTTGAGTTCTTGCTTTCAGTGGGATTTATCCAAATATTAGAGGTGAAGATGAACGGAAAAGTTAAGTGGTTTAACAAAAATAAAGGTTACGGCTTTATTATTACCGACGACAGTAAAGAGTACTTTGTGCATTGGAAATCGATAGTTACCAATTCCCCCCGGGAACTGAAAGTTCTGGAACAGGATGAATATGTTACCTTCGATTTAATGGAAACCGACAAAGGTGTCCAGGCGATCAACATCATCCGGGTGAATCAATAGGTAAATTCATTTTCAGCAGCTATGGGGTGAAAGCGGTTATATGCTTTTACCCCTTTGTTTTGCAGTAACTTAAGTATGAATAATATCACTTCAAACGCAGCCTTTTTACCCACTACCCGAGCTGAAATGCAGCTCAGGGGCTGGGACTACCTGGATATAATTATTATCAGTGGCGATGCCTATATTGATCATCCCAGTTTTGGAGCGGCAATTATAGCCCGCAGCCTCGAAGCAGAAGGCTTTCGCGTGGGGATCATTCCTCAGCCGGATTGGAAAGCTGTGGAAAGTTTTCAACAGCTTGGCCGGCCTCGTTTATTTTTTGGCGTAACCGCCGGTAATATGGATTCCCTGATCAACCACTATACTGCCCAGAGGAAGCTGCGTTCTGAGGATGCCTACAGCCCCGATGGCAAAGCGGGAATGCGTCCGGATCGGGCTACCATGATCTATACCAATATGCTGAAACGTGCCTATAAAGGAGTGCCGATAGTAATTGGCGGCGTGGAAGCATCGCTGCGGCGCATCGCTCACTATGATTACTGGCAGGATAAGGTGCGGGGCAGCATTCTGGCCGATAGCAAGGCGGATATCCTGGTCTATGGCATGGCGGAAAAGCCACTTTGCACCGTAGCCAAAGCTTTGGCTGCCGGAGCAACGCCTGGTAGTATCCAAGATCAGCCGTCCACAATGGTTTTTGCTGCAAAGGAGCCCGATGAGGATGCGATCATCCTTCCCGATGCGGAAAGCTGTAAGGACAAAGAGACCTTTTACCGGATGACCAAGCTCTTTGTAGAAAATAGCAATGAGCAGGTGTTATACCAGAAAAACGGTGGCCGCTGGCTAAGGCACAATCCTCCGGACAAGGGCCTCAGCACTGCCGAAATGGATAAGATTTATGATCTGCCCTTCACGTACCAGCCCCATCCTCGCTATCAAAAACAGCGGATTGCCGCCTTTGAGCAGATCAAGGCTTCGCTTACGGCTCATCGGGGTTGCTATGGGGGCTGCAATTTCTGCTCCATCGCCTGCCATCAGGGACGGCGCATTCAATCCCGATCCGCAGCTTCGATCCTGAGAGAGGCAAAGCGGCATTCGGGTACCATTTCCGATGTGGGTGGCCCCACTGCCAATATGTACGCATCCATCTGCAAGCTGGATTTCCCCCATAATTGCAAACGCCGGTCCTGCCTCTATCCGGCTATTTGTCCCAATCTGCGGGCTGATCACCCGGCGCAACTAAGGCTCCTGGATAGCATCAGTAAGCTCCCCTCCATCAAGCATGTGTTTATCGCTTCGGGAATCAGGCACGACCTGGCTCTGGATCACCATGAATACATCAAAGCACTGGCCACAAAATACACCGGGGGACGCCTGAAACTGGCTCCCGAACATAGCGTTCCCAAAGTCTTGCGCCTTATGGGAAAGCCCGAAATCTCATCCTTTGAGGAATTCAGTAAGAAGTATTTCCGTATCGCCAAAGATGCCGGTTTGAAGCGGCAGATTATTCCCTACCTCATCATTGGCCATCCGGGAACCACTATGGATGACGCCCTTGAACTACGCAACTGGCTGCACAAGAATAATCTGCATGTGGAACAGGTGCAGGAATTTACCCCCACCCCCATGAGCATTTCCACCTGCATGTATTACACCGGTCTGGATTTTGATACCGGCAAACCTATCCATATCCCCATTCCGGGCGAGATCAGACAACAAAAAAAGCTGATTGTGGGATGAGGTTTACAAGGTGAGACCTGCGGAAGTGAGACAGCTTCGCTGAAGTGAGATGCCTGCGGCAATGTGAGAGCGATACTGTGAGAGTAAACTGATGCAATTGGAGTTCATAAGGTCATAATAACTTCTTGCCTATATTGAACTTGTATGGCCTTATGGACTTCAAATGCATGCTGATAAATATGAACGGCCATGAAGTCCAACCCGCCCCTAAGATTTTTAATTATATAAAGTTAGTATAGGCGGTTTGAACTCCAGTGCCTCATTTGAGATTATCCCCTTCAGGGGATTTTCCACCATAGGCGGTGGATTCATCCACCGTATTTGCATATCACCGCAAACCCTATCCCTGAAAGGGATTATCCACCATCTCCGGCGGTTTCAACCGCCGGCATCCCAAACAACTCACCATGCGCTGCCCATGTGATGCCCATGTAAATGCCCGGGCATCGCATGGTCATCTCATGGACAACGCTTAGTTCCGGAAATCAGTGTCCTCGCCGGATAGGAATAGCCGGGATTCCCGACGGAATACTTATTGGCTGGTGGAGATAGACGTTAGCCGTAGGCTTCATCCTACGGGCCGATGAGAGATGATAAACGTCTTAATACTCTATTTGATAGAGAGCCGAAAAAAATTCTCAAGGGTAGCGTGGAAAAATTTCCACAATACTCAGGCCTGATAACTGGCACTATGGTACAGGCAAATTTACCCATAAAGCGTCATAAGCTGCTATCCTGTAGGTCGATGCAATATTCACAACAATAAAACTATATGTAACAAGGAATATGGATAAAATCGCCCATGTGGAAAAATGGCCATCAAGATGTGGAATTAAGTGCATAAATTCGCTTTGCAGGCGCGGTTTCAGGCTAAATTATATTGACAATCAAGCGCGTATTCTGTTTCTGGCTACTATGGATGAAATTTCGTTTATGTGTGACAAGGAAAAGCAAGTTCCTCTTGCTAGCGTTTTTGAACCTATATCCTTAGCGGATATGGGGATAGTAATAATAGAGATAAAATATAGGAAAAAACAAGGAGTAGGTTTATGAAAAAGGGATTTACTTTGATGCTGTTGCTTTTCAGCTTTTTGCTGCTAAGCGCTTTTAGCATGCAGGATCTCGCCGATGCCCCCATTACACCGGAACTGGTAAAAGAAATCCAGTATCGGAACAGTCTGGTACGAGGCTATGGCTGGAGTTCCGGAACCCCTACGGCACTTCCTACGGTGCCTGGAACATTTTTGGAGGATAGTACTTACGAGTTCGATTTTGCTCCCTACATCAGTTTAACGGGAGATACAACCCTGGACTCGCTGTATATTGCCTGGAGCCAATCATCATTCTTTACGATCAGCAAGCCTGATCCCGCTAATTTCCCCTTTAAATTGCTATTTACCCCCACTACGCCGCATTTTTACGGCACTCGACCCGTGTGGGTGTCCCTTTATCAGGAAGTGGGAGGGATTTATATCAATCCGGTATCGGTTGGTATAAATGTAACCGTTACCAATATACCCACCGATCCAGATTTCTTTTTCCCGAATATCAATGATCCAGATGCTGTGAGCGCGGATTATATCTTTGACACCCTGGAGGAAACGCCTTTAATCCTGGATTTCGGGAATATCGTAAAGATTTACGATGGTAACGTAGGAGGCACTACTCCGCGGAATTTTGAGCTGTATATTACGCAAACCTCATTCCCGAATAATATCGTTTTTACCCAAAGCACCAATAATAACGGCCAGGTGGTAACCTTTACGCCCAATCAGGACTATTTTGGCACGCAGTATTTCATTGTTACTGCCGTGGATAAGGTTGCGCCCTATCAATGGGCATCCACAACCTTCGGAATCAACGTCATCAATGTGAATGACGATCCCGTGCTCGATTCTTTCAGTCCACCCAGTCCCCTGGTTCTAAATCAGGGCGAATCGCAAACCTTTAATGTGGTGGTGAGCGATGTGGATATGGACGTGCTGTCCTATACCTGGACTTTCAGCGGAGTGCTGAATGGCGTGCCTTTTGCCAATGTGGTATCCACAACCGATAGCTGGACCAATGAATTCATCAATCCGGGAAACTTTGTGCTTACTCTGGTGGTGGATGACGGCAATGGCGGTACTATTACTCAGGTATGGCAAATCACGGTGAATCCCAAAGGCCCGCAGTTTGATCCGGAAGGAGATACTTTCAGTACTTCGGTAGTGAATACCACCTTCGGAACTCAGGGAGTGGTGTTATCGGTTACCGGCATAAACAATCCGGAGCTGGCCACCATCTGGTTCACCACCAGCTCCACAAATCCCACGGTGCCGGTGTATCCTGTGCCGCAGATTTATACGCAGCCGATTCCGATCACGGTTCCTCCGCAGGATTATACCTACACCATTACTGCCTGGTTCACGCATCCCGATTATTCGGAATCGCAGCATAATACTCAAGCGTATGTGATGACCGGCGTGGTGGAGACTCCCGTTTTCACGGAAGCTCCTGGCCTGATCAGATCGAATGAGCGCTACCCGGTGCATATCACTTGTCCTACAGCCGGTGCTGATATCTTTTACAGCTATGATGGCGGTCCCTGGACTTTATACACCATCCCCATCATGGTGCCTGCACATACTGTAGCTACCTTGAGAGCTTATGCCAGCAAGACAAATTGGGTGGATAGCGCGGTAACCGCGGATCACGTGTATGACGTGCGCCGCTATGTGGTTTTCAATGCCCCGCTGATGGATACATTTCCCGCTCCCGATGGCGATGGCAACTACTGCGTATGCCTGAATGACAGCGTGTGGGTGAATTTTACCGGTATCAACACGGTTCCTCCTGAAGCTACCATTTACTATCAAATTCAAGCGGGTATCCACGTGGGTGCAGATGCCATCGATCCCTACAGCAATCCTGCCCCGATTTTGGTTTACGATCCCTTGAATCCCCCGGATTGGAGTATTTTTAGCACCAGCACCATCGTATGGTGGGCGGAATATACTCCCTCGGTTGGTTTGCCCTATTTGATCAGCGATATGCATCGCTATCCTATACCCGTTAAGAATAGAACCAGGATGCATTTCTTTGCCAATGGCACGGTATTCAATCCTCCTGCCGGAACTTATACCACTCCCCAGAGCGTGTATATCAATACGGTTACGCTGCCCGCGAATGCGCCGATCTGGTACTCGCTGAATGGCGGAGCTTTTATTCTATATAACGGCGGCCCCATTCAGATTACTCAAACTACCACAATTGAGACCTATGCAGGGGAGATGCCTCCCACTACCACTCTTCCCAGCTTGCATCAGATCGCGGTGTATAATATCACCGGCACTTTGCCCGCTCCGCTGATTGCGCCTCCCGGTTATCCGGATGTAACGGTGTATGATACTGATCAGGCGATTACGCTAAGTATGCCTGTGGGTGATCCCCGTTGGGCTGCAGCCAGCATCTATTATACTACGGATGGCACTGATCCCACTGTTACTTCGAATCTTTACGGCGGGCCCTTCACCCTTATTCAGGGACACTGGATAGTGAAGGCGATTGCGGTGCTGCCGGATTGGGTGAATAGCTCCATAGCCACGAAGCAATACTACATCAAGTTCCTTACGCCGGTTACCTTCCTTCCCGAAGCCACTGAGCATTACAATAACATCAATGTGGAAATGCACGCCTATACAGGTGCGGAGATTCGCTATACCGAGGACGGCAGCGAACCCAATCCCAGCTCAAATCTATATTCTGCTCCGCTGCCACTGGCGATTGATCCCAATGCCAGATACACCAGGAATTACAAAGCCAAGGCCTTTATTCCCGGATGGCTTTCGGTAGCTGCAGCAAGCAAATCTTACACCATGATCCCCACGGTGCTGAATCCCTTCTTCAATCCTGCCGATTCGATTCAGGCTACTCCGATCATGGTGACCATCGATTGTTTAACCCCTGGTGTAACCATTTATTACACTTTGGATGGCAGCGATCCCAGCCCCACGAATGGCACGCTTTTTAGCGGTCCCTTCGAACTGAGCACTACCACCACGGTGCGTGCCCGAGCCTATAAGACCGATTTCAGAGCCTCCGAAATAGTGAGAATGCCTTATATCATCGGCAACATCATCGGTGCGCTGGTTTTCACTCCTCCCGCGGGAACCTATGATTCGGCGCAGAATGTATCTATCATCGCCTCTCCGCCCAATGCCCAGATCTATTATACTCTGGACGGCTCTGCGCCCAATCCTGCCAATCCCAATACCTTCCTTTTCGATTCCGCCACTCCCATTCATCTGGGATTGAATTCCACCACCACTATCAATGCGATTGCAACCCTTACGAACTGGCAAACCAGCAGCGGTTCGGCCACTTATGTCATTACGGGTACCCTTGCCGTTCCGGACATCAATCCTGATGTGTATGAATATGCCGTGGGTACGGTGGTATCAGTTTCTATCACCGCTCCCATGGGAGCAGTCTGGTACCGCGTGAATGGCGGTGCTGATCAGCTTTATACAGGTAGCTTTGATATTACCACCAATACTACCGTGGAAGCATGGGCTGTTCTGGCCGATTGGATTTCTTCGCCGGTGGTATCTGCTACCTACACCTTTAATAGCAATCTCACCCCGCCGCTGATCACTCCGATCTCCGGGATTTATAATACCCATGTGCAGTGCGTAATCACTACTCTGCAGAATGCGGAGATCTATTACAGCACTGATGGCAGCATCCCCAGCATCCTTTACACCCAGGGA
>JAGOGT010000253.1 GCA_017996595.1 Candidatus Cloacimonadota bacterium | reverse complement strand
TGGCAGTGAGGTCAATGCTTTCGCAAATATAAGGATAGCCCCAATTACGGAAGGTAGTATCCCGGTACATGTATCCGTTATTGATCAAAAAGATGCTGTTGCTGCCATTATCCGTGAATACAGGCTGCTGATCCAGGAAATCCACCAGATTGGCTGGCATCTCTATAGGACGGCCACAATTTGTGATGCTGAGATTGTCATATTCTAAGTTCAGGGAGCTGTTATTTATGTATAATCCCGTCCAGGGGCAGTTGGCTATCTCCACATTGTTCAGGTTAAGCGCTCCCTCATTGGAACCCGTTATATAAAGACCATAGGTGGTGCCGCCCCAGATATTGCTATTGGATATGGAAAGGCTGCTAAAGCCCGATCCCTCGATTACTGGTTCGGGATAGCCGTATTCAGGATAGCCACTGTCGTTGATAATGCAGTGATCAAAGCTTCCGGAAGTATTTGCCGCGAAATTAAATCCTTTCCAATGGTTATCTCCCACGGCCAGAAAGCTGATGGGTAAAGCCTCAGTGCCATTTGCCACCAGGGAAGCTCCGCCGGCAAAGAACATCTTGCCATGCTGCCCAAAGCGCAGGCTTACCCCCGGCTCAAGGGTAAAAACTGCTCCGCTGCCCCAAGAAAGGCTATTTATCAGGTAATAGGGCATATTGGTATTGGGCAGGGTGTAGCTGCTATAGAGATTAGTATCCCAAATCGCCAGAACCCGGTTCGGACAGTCGTAGGCGTTCACATAGCCCATCACCGCATAGTTCAAGATACTCGCCTCGATGGGATAGGAAGCGCAATTACGCAGCACCACATCATCCATAACCAGCGTGGGATAGCTGTTTTGCTGCACATTGATCCCCTTGTTGCAGCCGTTTATCTCCACATCATGGATATTCACAGTGCCGTTGCCTTCGATCTGAATGGCGTTTTGGGCAATGCCATGGATATCCACATAGTTTAGATTCACGGTGGAATTGTAGATATGGATGCCATGAGCGTATAGGCTGGTGCTGAAATCGCAATGCAAGATATTTATGGTACCGGAATTCACGATGCGCAGCATGGCCGTGGCATCATTGGAACGCGAAAAAGCACAGTGTGTGAAGCTGCTGCCTTCCGCACCGTTCAGATATACTTTGGTGAAATATTCCTCGCTATCAATGGAATGAAACCAGATGGGTAAATCCATGGTGCCCACCGCACTGATCTGACCAAGGATTTCCAAACTGGAACCATTTTCAAAAAGCAGGTTTACCCCGGGCTCGATGGTTAGCTGCGCTCCATCCAAAACCCTCACCTGTCCCCTGATCTGATGGGGATTGTTACTCAGCAGGAAAGTGGTATCGGTAGTGATATCGCCAGAGATAATGATGCTGGCATAGGAAAAACTAAAAAACACTAAAACAGCCGTAAAGAGGACCAAAGTCTTTTTCATCTCACACCTCGTATGTGCAAATTGGCAGCCGGAATATCCTTCAACCGGCCACAAGTATTTGAAGTATATTAAATACAGTGCAAGAATTATGTCAAGAGGAATGTATGATTAATAGTGCGATAATCGCAGATCCCGCATCAAATCAGGAATGTATCATCTATAAAGATGGGCAGCTAAGCGATCGCTGCTCCCTATTTCTCCGGGAAGAGAATGCTACATAGTCGGTTACCACGAGATGCCCATGTGATCCCCGGGCAATTACATGGGCATCACATGGGCATCGCATGGACAAGGATATGGAATGAAGATTGGTGTTCCAGCCCCTTAGTTTTAAAAACCAGCAGAATTACGTCGATCCTAAGTGCCTTTATTCTACCTGATTTATGCATAGCTCAAAAGCATTTGGTCAAAAAGTTCTTGACTAATATCCGCCGTTAAATGGAATGGCTCTGTATGCCATAATTACCCCCAGGAGGATTAATGATCCAAAATCTGAAGCTGATTAAGCATCATGAGCAGCTAAAAGAACTGAGCAGTTATCTGAAATACTGCATCCTCAAAGAGCTGATTGCCGCTCCCGCCACGTGTCAGCAACTGGCCGTGCAATTCAATGAAAGCAAGCAGAAAGTGCACTATAATCTTTCCCAGATGATCCATAGAGAGCTCATCGAGATCGTGGAGAATCCCAATGGCAACAATCGCGAGGTGTTCTATCGCGCCACAGCCAGGAATTATGTGCTCGATCTGGCGATTGGTATGGATCAGCAAGAGCAGTTCCTGAATCATCGCGGTATCATCGGCAAGATTTTGGAACAGGAACATCAGATCAGTCTGGCTGGCATCGCGGCACGCCTTTTAGATCAGGCTTTCAAGCTGCGTGCGGGAAACAGGCTGCTGATCGTATCGGGCAAATTCAATTTTCCCCTGGTGGAAAAGCTGCTTTTGGAAGCTGCATCCCGGAGCATCCTCTGCACCCTTATCTATCAGGATCTGGAGCTGATAAAAGCCAAAAACGAGCAGTTTTCCATGGAAGCCTTTCAGGCCGATTATGAGGAATTCAACCGCATTTTGAAGGGCACGGATGT
>JAGOGT010000252.1 GCA_017996595.1 Candidatus Cloacimonadota bacterium | reverse complement strand
GTGGCGGCCAGAACGCACGCTGTATCCCTGCTGCTGAATAACCGGCATAAGGCAGATGGCTACGACCTCTGTAATGGCACCCATTGCCAGGTGTATAAGGGGGAGTACTTAAGCAATCCCACTATCCTGCAGGCAGTTAACGATACTGCGGGGGAAGTGCTCTTCATTGGCGACCAAGTTGCCGATGCTACCTATCACAGCAGTTGCGGAGGCAAAACCGATTCCTCGGCAGCAATCTGGAAGGGCAAACCCCTGGAACATCTAAATGGCGTAACCTGTATCGCGGAAGCGGATTCTCTTGATTTAAAAAGCGAAGATGGGGCTCGCTTATGGATCGATACCAAAACTGCTACCGTGGGCATGAGTTCCTGGGAAAGGGGAGCGCTGAGCTGGGAGAAAAGCATTTCCAAAGCAAAGCTAGCCGCCAATGCGGGCTTAAGTTCTCTAAATAAAATTGAAATTCTTAGCCGGGGACGTTCGGGGCGCATACTCAGCATGAGGCTATATGGCAACAAAACCACTCAGTTGGATAACGAATATAAAATCCGGCAGGTATTTGGGAATCTGCTTTCTTCTTGCTTCTATATTAAAGGCAATTTCCAGAACCATAATGGCACCATCACGATCTTCCCCCGCGCAAGCTTAAGCCTGAAGGGTAAGGGTGCAGGCCATGGCGTGGGTATGTGCCAGGTGGGAACCCTGCGTATGGCGCGTGAAGGCGTCGCCTACATAGATATTTTAGAACATTATTACCCCGGAACCACAATTTCCAATGAATGGATGAATAATGAGTGATACCCTACTACGAGGCATAACCAAAGACATGCAATTCCGCATCTTTGCCGTTAATGCCACCCAAACTGTGCAGCAAGCCCGCGATTTGCACGACCTCTCCCCCATCAGTACCTTGCTTTTGGGCAAGATGCTTTGCGGGGCCGCGATGCTGAGCATGGATCTGAAGCGGCCCGAAGCGGAGATTACGATCAGGATCAACGGCCAGGGTGAATTGCAGGGCGGCGTGGCTATCTGCACCGCCAGTGGTTTTCTCCGCGGTTATGCCTATCAGCCCAAGCTGCTATTAAGCGAAGCAAGGGACAATTTCTTCACCGGCAAAGCCCTGGGCAATGGCACCATGACCATCATGCGCACAGAACCGGATAAAACTCCCCATAGTGGCACCATAGACCTTGTTTCGGGTGAAATTGCCGAGGATCTGGCTTATTACTTCTCCCAATCGGAGCAGATTCCCAGCGCAGTGAATCTGGGAGTGCTGATTGATCCAAATGCCAGAATCCGCAGTGCCGGGGGATTTATCATCCAGCAACTGCCCAATGCCAAGCCGGAATTGGCCGATAAACTCAATGACAATATCGCCCAAACTCCTCACATCAGCGATTTGATGGATATGGGCCTGAGCATCGAAGAGATCATGAATCGCTTTGTGCTGAAGGATATCCCCTGGCAGATCAATGAGCAGCGCGCCATAGCCTATAAATGCAAGTGCAGCAAGGATCGCTTCGCTGCGGCACTGGTAACCTTGGGAGCACAGGAACTGGAAAGCATGACGGATGGGATAAAGCCCGTATGCCACTATTGTAATACAGAATATATATTTACACATCAGGATATGATAGACATAATAAATAAGGCAAAGTTATGAATAAGCTATATATACTTTTAACCGCATTTCTCGTAGTTGTTACTATGGGCTCGGCGCTTTCCAATGAAGACCTGCGTTGGCTAACCGATAAAGAGCAGTTTCATATCGCCCTCAAGCATACAGATGCCATTCTGGAAAAGGCTCATGGCGGCAGCAAGGACGATCTGGAAGCCGTGCTCTATTATGCGCAGCGCAGCGATCAGCCCGGGCTGGCGATGCTATGCCACAAGCGTTTGGCCGGCGAATATAATTCTTTGGAAAACGCGCTGCAATGGCTATTGCTATCACAAGAAGCCGAAACCGATTCTCTGGAATTAGCACTTGAAATAGAAGCATTACAGGCCTCCTTTGCCGATTCCACGGATGCCCTCATTTTCTCTTTCTATGCCAATAACACTCCCGAAAGTGACATTCTGGATGCAGTCAGCGCCATGCCGAAATATAACAGCGTTATCGAAGCCATGGCCAAGGGCATCATTGATGAGATCAGCATCCAGCGCAGCGATTCCCTGGCCCTCAGCATGATCGAGGAATTCCAAAAGAGCTTCCCCCACTCCCTCCATAATCAGATTGCCTATTATTACCAGCTTTATCACCTCTCTGTCCGCAAGGATTGGATTGCCCTGAAAGCCGCCATCGAGCTTCAGGGAACCAAAGACCCCGTGCATGCCTACATATCGTCCCTATACCTGATGTCTCCCTCTTTTCGCAGGGAAAGCAGCGAGGGAGCCACCGCCCTTAGCCTTGCCGAAAAACTGCTGAATCAGGCAAAATCAGATCAGGAGCAGCTCTTGCTTTATGACCGCTATACCCCTTCAGACTGGAATAACCGCGTGGGCATGCAGATCATTAAGATTCAGTATTACAAACTATTAGCAGAAAAGGGCGATTATGGCGATGA
>JAGOGT010000251.1 GCA_017996595.1 Candidatus Cloacimonadota bacterium | reverse complement strand
ATGCTGGGAACCAATACGCGTGATGCCGTTTTATCCGGCGTGATGAATGGTCATGCGCTGATGCTGGAGGGATTTATCACCAAGCTCAAGATGCAATATTTTGATTTGAATCCGATGCTCACCATCCTTTGCGGGGGAATGGCTGACCTGCTGAAACCTATGGTTCCCTCGGCAGATATTGTGGATAAGAATCTTACAACCGACGGATTTTATATGGCTTTGGCCAGCCTGATCTGATAATCCTTTACACCTCTATGACGAAACGGATCATCCTGAGCCTTTTACTGATGTGTGGCTTACTGTATGCCCAGGAAAGCTACATGCGGCTTTACATTCAGGATTACCATCCCATAATCGACAATCGCGTGGAGATATATAAGCTGGATAAAGGCTTGAATATCTATCGCAGCACGCCATACATGATCCAGGCATTTGCCCCGGAATATGACGAAGAGATTGATTTTGCGAATCAGAGAGTGCTGCTGATTACTAAAGTGGGCGATTTCCCCCTTGTTCCCGCGGTTCCTCTAAGTTTCGATTCCTATTTTGGCAACGTGGTAAAAAAGAGCTTCCGCAAGTCTTTGGTGGCCAATATCAAGTCTCAGGCCGCCACCACGCAGATGGCAAGCTCAGGAGTTTTCGGAGAATGGAAGCTGGATTTGCCGGCTATTGCCATTCCCAAAGCGGTGCAAAAGGTTCTGGGCAGCAAGCCGGGGATCTTGAATCTGGACGGCACACAGAAGATTACCATCGAAGGCAGCAGCACCAAACGCAAGCAGATTCCCATCTATGAAACTGAGGCCAATAGCCGCTTTGACCTGAAAATGAAGCAAGAGACGAATCTCAGGCTTTCGGGAACAATTGGCGAAAAGATAAACGTTAATTTCAAATACAATTCCAACCAGGATGAGCAGATCTTCGATGCCAATAATATAAATCTGAAATACACAGGAAATGAGGATGAGATCGTGAAAAGCATTGAGGGTGGAAATATCACCCTCAGCCTGAGCGGTTCGCGCTACATCAGCTATTCCACCAGTTCACAAGGCTTGTTTGGAATAACCTCGAAATTCAAGTATGGCGATCTGGATTTGAATATCATCGCCAGTAAAGAAGAGGGCGAGAAGAATACCCAGACCTATATCGGCCAAAGTCAGGCCGATTCCACCATCGTCCGCAGCAAAGATTATACTTCCCGCACCATGTTCTATCTCTGGGATCCCTATCAGCTATATCAGCTATACGGTTCAGGCGATGCCGGAGTGCCTGAAGGCTGGCGGGATAATGCCATAAAAACTGCGCCCAATGGGGCCTGGATGATTGCCAATGGCGATCTGCTTCCTGCCAATGGGTCGGTACGGCTTTACTATGACGATGGTAATGGTAACAATAATCTTACTGCTACCGTTGGCGATACTATCTTTTTCAGCCCCACGAATTTCTATGTGCCCTACTATGAAGAAATGATTGAAGGCACAGATTTTGTAACGGACTACAGCTCGGGCATCATAACTATCAATAGAACTATCGACCGGCTACAGACTCTGGCAGTGAAATATACCAGACGCGATGCGGCCAATACCCCGGTTCCACAATTGCAGCCTGGTGAAGAAGATGATGGGCTCCTGCATTTGCATGTGCTCCGTCGCCGCAATCAGTCTTATGAACCCTACGATTCCGGGAACGAGGATAATATCTGGCATTATCAGATGCGCAATGTGTATAATATGAATAAAACCAATATTAAAAGCGAGGGCTTTAGCCTGCAGGTTTATACACTAAATGCCGATCTGACCAGGAATTTCAATATCCCGGATAGCCTCGCAACTCCAGGATACATTACTTATACTGATTATTTGCGTTTGGATAGCAATGGCGATGGACTGATTAATGGCGACGACAATACTGTGAATCTGTCCAGTGGGTTGATCGTGATGCCCTATCTGGAACCCTTTAAGCCTTTGGGAGATGCCTTGGTTTACGAGGATGAGAATGAGATGATCAACTACCTGGATATCAGTTTCTACATCTCAATAAAGGGCAAGATCGGTCGTGATGCCATCGAACTGGCTCAGGGTGGCATCCTGAAAGGCAGCGTGCGGGTGAAGGTGAATGGCACGGAACAAAGGGAAAATGTAGATTACATCGTGGATTATGATTTCGGGCGGATCACTTTCCTTTCCGCTGCGGGAAAAGATCCTGACGCCCGCATCGAGATTGATTTTGAATACAGATCGATGTTTGCCGTGGCGCGCAAAAGCCTGGCCGGTATTCGTGCCGATTATTCCATCTCCGATGCTACCAAGCTTGGCGGTACGCTCATCTACCGCAGCGAAAGCGTTGCGGATAAGCGTCCCCGCATTGGCAATGAGAATATTGAAATGCTGATGGGTGATATTGACGGCTCCATAACCGTGAAGCCTGGCTTTATCACGCGCTGGCTGGATGCCATGCCCCTGATTAATACTACGGCAAGCTCGCAGAGAAGCCTTTCTGGTGAGGTGGCGGTAACCATGTCCCGCATTTATGGCGATCCCGACTGCAAGAAAAAAGAAGCCTTTATGGACGA
>JAGOGT010000250.1 GCA_017996595.1 Candidatus Cloacimonadota bacterium | reverse complement strand
TGGGGCTCTCGCGACCGCTTTCTGGGCATTCCGGTACGCTGGCCGCAGATCAATAGAGCCAAGGTGATATTGGAGACGGGACTGCGCGATTTTATCGTGGAAGCCTCGCAGGGAACGCATTTCTTTCATAACCTGGTGGCCATGAATATCGGCTATTTCACCATCCCCTTTGTGTCGCAAACCGATTTTGTAGATATGACCTGGCTCCTGGATCAAACACCGGTGGAACGGGGAGATTTCTTTGTACATCTGGAGTTTTCGCATCCCCTGGTAGTAAGAATGGATGGGAAAACGGGCCTGGCAGTGATCCATAAATGAGAGATGCAAGATGATTCATACCAACTTATGGGCTCAGGAAACTGAACTGCTAGAATCCCTGATGCCGCATAAGGTGAATCATATCTTACTGATCGCTTCGCTTTACGATTCATTTGTATTTGAAGTGGATGGGTTTTTGGCGGAGCAGATCTCGGAGGATTTCCGGCTGCTGAATCTGGATTCTCAGCCTCATGTATTCCACGCTTCGTCTTTGGAAAGCGCGAGCAAGCTTCTGGAACTGGAACGCATCGAGCTTATTATCATCCATCTGGCTTCCATGCGGGGGATAGCCCTGGAAATATTGGATATAGTGAAGCGCAACTATCCAGAATTGCCAGTGTATATGCTTTTGGGCGCTCCCCAAGATTTGATGTTCATCGAAAACCACTATGAACAGCTGAAAGAAGTGCAGGATTTCTTCTATTGGAACGGAGATTCC
This sequence comes from Candidatus Cloacimonadota bacterium, assembly GCA_017996595.1. GTDB lineage: Bacteria > Cloacimonadota > Cloacimonadia > Cloacimonadales > Cloacimonadaceae > Cloacimonas. Next base: position 1,814 of record JAGOGT010000250.1, on the reverse strand, counting down.
AAGCTCTTTCTGGCTATCATCAAGCTATGGGAAGAAACCCTGAATATACCGCCCGATACGGAAGTTTATGATATCCCCATCATCATGGTGGTGGAAACCTTTATCCCCTATTACTCACAATTTCTCCCGGTGCTCTATGAGCAAATCATGCAGCTTTGCCTGTATCTGATCAGGCAGGAGCATCAGAGTCAGGCCAAAAGCCTGTATCTGAATGCCAGGCCGCGCATTGTGCTGATGCACGATTACAATGCTGCTATGGCATTTTATGAAAAATACCGCAATTCCATCATTGGGATTATCAGCAACGTTAACTATAACTATCTGGGCGCTTCGCATCCCAATGCTGGCTTGCAGCTTTTGCAGAATATCCGTAAGCTCGATCCCACCCTGCCTTTCCTGATGCAATCCTTCAATCCCATGTACCGGGATATCGTCTCCAGTAATGAAGGTGAATTTCTATATAAGGATATACCGGGGCTAAGCCTGCAACTAAGGCGCTGGCTGCAATCCGAAACCGGCTTTGGGAAATTCGTATTCAGAATGCCCGATGGCGAAAAACTGGATGAAGCCAACACCTTGATCGGGTTCTATCACGCCTTGCAATATCTGCCTGCTGCATCCTTGCTCTATCATCTGAAGGCAGGTCATCTCCATGCCTGGCTGGCTTCACATGCGGAACCGGCCTTGTGCATTTTCATAAAAAATATCCCGGAGGATCTGGAGCCCGAAGCAGCCAAACAAATGCTGGAAGAAGCGCTGTATTCGCTGATCTCCTTCCGCCGACGGGAAAAGATTCAGGAGTATAATGACGAAGCTGATCTTGACCTGAATCTGATATATAAGATCGGGGAAGATTCCATCGGCGGCAAGGGCAGAGGACTGGCTTTTTTGAATGTGGTGCTGAATCGCTATAGCCTGATCGGCGAAAAACATCCGCAGGTAAATATCTCCGTTCCGGTGGCAGCAGTTTTGGCCACGGGGATCTTTGACGAATTCATCAGTATCAATCCCTCGCTTTCCGATCTGGAAGCAATGGAAAAACTTAGCGATAATGAGCTGGATCTGCTGTTTCTGAGCTGTGATCTGCCGCCACGATGCATTAATGCACTAAGCAATCTGCTGTCCAAATGTTCAGTACCGCTGGCGATTCGCTCATCTTCGGTGCTGGAAGATCATCTCACCAATCCCTTTGCCGGAGTTTTCCGAACCTTTCTGATCCCCAATAGCAATGCCAACAAGGAAAAGAGACTGCAGCAGCTAATTCAGGCAGTAAAATTAGTTTATTCCTCCATGTTTCTGAAGAATGCCCGGGCTTATCGGGAGTCGCTGAATATTCCTGCCCGCGAAGAGAAGATGGCAGTGATCATCCAAAAGGTGGCAGGCTCGCATCGTGGGGACTATTTTTACCCGCTTTTATCTGGCGTGGCGCAGTCCTATAACTATTACCCGGCAGTAAATACCACGCATGAGGATGGAATCGTGTCCCTATCCACCGGCCTGGGAAAGACAGCCGTGGAACGGGAACGCACCTTTGCCTTTTGTCCGGCGTATCCCAAGCTGGATATGTTTCCCCCGGTGGACATTGTTAAAGGTGCACAGCGTCATTTCTACGCTATTGAAAGCAGCCGCAGTGACTTTAATCTCATTTCCGGGGAGGATAGCACCCTGTCGCGCATCAGAATCACCCAGAACCTTGTAGAGAATGATTTGAGTTCCCTGGGCTCAGTGTGGGATCATGTAAACAACCAATTCCTTAGCGGCAAATATCTGGAAGGACCCCGAGTAATAACCTACCGGAATATCCTCTATTATAA
>JAGOGT010000249.1 GCA_017996595.1 Candidatus Cloacimonadota bacterium | reverse complement strand
GCAACGCTTAGCTTAGCTTCATTGCCGCTGATTCCCAGCCTCGTTTGAGCCCGATAGTTTTCTTTTATGGTGCTTGCCTGATCCCAAAAATCATAAGCGCTAAGCTCTGCCTTCAGCAGGTGATGCAGCGCGCTGATGAATTCGCAAAGCTCGGAATATAAAGTAAACTCCTGAGCTGCGTCCAATTCAGCAAGGGATTTGAGGAGAAAAAGGATATGGCGCTTTAGTTCCAGGGTTTCGCTAAGGCTGGAGCCGATCAAACCCGGCAAGCCATTTAAGGCATCGTACCAGTTTGGTTTGCCTGCTTCCATCTCTACACCCACGCCTTCGGGATCGAGAGAGGCGAGTTTATTGGCGACTAACGACAGCAGAACGGTAAGTAAATGGGTTTTATACACTTCGCCGGTTCCATAGTTGGTGCGTATTTGGTTAGGGTCATGAGTTCGCTGGCAGATAAGCTGTTCCTTCTCATGATCCCACACCACGGCATTAAGCTGCATGGTGCGGCCTTCCCAGATGAGGTATTTCTGATCGCGGGGCTGAACCCGATGGGGATTATCATAGAAAGAGAAGGCAGCTTTTTCGAACAAAATATTCTTCTTACGATCCGGATAGATCGTGAGGAAGTTTTCCAGCAGGTCGAGATTATAGTGCCAGTGGTCAGTCCAATAGCCTTCACCATAGTCAACGCCATATTTTTTGGTGCTGATCGCCAGCAAATCACCGATAAAGGCATCGGTATCGCCTTTTATTGCTATCTTTTGCTGCTGCAGGTGAAGGAGCAAATCACCAGGGGTGAAGGGGCTGAGAAGATAGGCCTTCAGCGCTTCCCTGTGCTCCGATCCCAGGTAAGTGGCGATGAGCTCATCCAGGCGCTCGGGCTGGGCAAGGGCAAAGCTGATCTCTTTGATCACGAGGGGATTGAATCCATCCAGTTGGATGAGATTATAGAATTGGATTACGTTGCCATCGCCCACTTCGGGATTGAAGAAGAGATCACAGCGGCGATTCTGGCATAGATCCCGGAAATTTCCATTTCCCTGCGAATAGGGGGTGGGATTGATGCGATAGTCGTTATAATCGCGCTCCAGATCTCCATGTTTGCGGGAATAAAGATGCAGAGTGGCAGTGCATTCCCTTCCCTTCAGCGAGAAGGGGAAACCCCCGCGCAGCACATTATCGAGAAAATTCTGCCTTGCGTAATGATCCAAAATGGGCTGGGAACTGCAAGTGTAGTTATTTTGGGTCAATTCCGACACGATCTGATGATTTTCACCGGCCTTTTTATCAATATACCCGCTAAGAATGATCTTTGGTACCAGTTCGTTTAACTCCCCTGCCGAACCGGCATGACCAATAACAGAAGTATATGTGTAAGTGCGATTACCAGCTATGGTGACGTCAAAAGCTCCCATCGCGCAAGGCAGACGATTCTCGAATATCTGATTGGAAACAAGCTCCTCGGTAGAGCTGGATAAAAACTTTTCGGGATGGCTGTAATCACCCCGCAGGCCAAAGATTTTCGCAGGGTCATAAACGGGCTTTACTAGAAGGGAATCCGGGCCAAAGCCCAGATAGAAATTGCCTTTTATGATTTTCACCACATCGGGGCGGTCGGCGGGTTCCACTTTCAGCTTGTAGAAGGGAACATTGTGCTCAAAATTGGTAACCTCCACGAATGCTTCGAAGAGGCGGCGCATGTGCTTCAGACCCCAATCATCGAGGCCGTAAGGAACAATCAGGGGCAGGCCGTCCAGCACCTGTAACTTCACAGCCTCCGTATTAAGGTTGTGGATGCTTAATCTGCGTGCCAAGCCGGCGTATTGTTCCTGGGGGATATTGAAGTATTCCACAGTGAATATCAGGCCCAGAGTTTTATTAACTTCTTGCAAAGTAAGTTTGGCGGGAGCAATGATCATGCTCTGAGTGCGTTCAATCTCTCTATCCTGCCATTTGTTTTGGAAGGGCTCATAGAAACTGACCTGTTTCTGATCTGATAACTTGATAAAGGTTCTGAATCCCTGAGTAGAGACAAGGTTATAAGCCCAATTGGCCGGAAGAAACTCCATTATGGGATGATGTTTGCCTTCGATTCCCATGCTGCATATGCATTGCCCGCGATTGACGTAGAAAGTCCACATGGGAATACCATGCTTTCCGGCAAGCCCCGGAAAGAAGGGTAGCGTCTCAAAGGTTGGTGTAAAATAGGTAACGGCAGATGAAGAAAAAGGTTGAGCCAGATCCCGCACTTTGTTTTGATGGTTTTAAGCAAAAAACTAAAAAACAAGGAGAAGATCATGACTCAACCAAAGCGAAAGAAAGATGAAAGAGCAGAATTGGTCAAGTTATTTCGTACGGCAATGCCGGGAGATTTTGTAAAAGCGCTGGAAAACGGCATCCAGAGGATAATTGAGGCAGAGATGAGTTACATCTTGGGAGCAGAGCCCTATCAACGCACAGAACAAAGAATCAACTACCGCAATGGCTACCGTGAGCGCAAAGAGCCCCTCAGCACCGGATTGGGACCTATAAGCGTTAGTATTCCGAAGCTCAGGAACGGCAGTTTCTACCCTTCGATTCTGGAGCAATACCAACGGG
>JAGOGT010000248.1 GCA_017996595.1 Candidatus Cloacimonadota bacterium | reverse complement strand
ACAGCATTCTCGATCCCTCGGAGTGGAAGCATATTCCCATTCTGAAATCTGCTGCCAAAGAGGGCTGGAAGCTTATCGCGGTTAATCTGCCGCACTTTGCTGGCATCCTCAGTTTCTTCAATCAACCTGGCCGCGTTTTTGCCGATGAAATATCCGACCGGCTAAAGGTGATTGCCTGCTTGGAAATACCCAATATGCTGCATAGTGAGCAATTTGCTTTTGCAGACAGCCCCGTGCAAGCGCAGCTAAGCGATGCCGAATGGCTGAAACTGAAGCAGGAGCTGGGAGCCAAAGACAATGACAGCCAGATTCTTTTCTGGGCTCCCGATGAAGACATCAAAACTGCTCTGGAAACGATTACGGAACGCTGCCAGATGGCCTTCAGCGGCGTGCCAAACGAAACCCGTAAATCACTGCCGGGGGGAATAACGCTTTTTGAAAGAGTGCTTCCCGGAGCTGATAGAATGTATCCGGACACCGATTCCGCGCCGATTTCGATTCGTGAAGAGCAGATCGAGGAGGCCAGGAAAGACTTGCCTGTAGAACTGAGCGAAAGGCTGAAGCAGCTTGCGGCGTGGGGGATACCTGAAGACGCCTATACCTATATTTTACGGAACAATCTGATGCCGGTTCTGGAGACTCAAACCCGGGACCATGCCATCTCTGCCAAGCAACTTGGCCTGCTGTATGCGCATCATTTGAAGAGCATGCAGGGAAGCAAACCGCTGCCTTTTGATCATCAGCGCATGGCCGATCTTTTGCATTTTGCCAATAATCGCAAGCTTAGCCTGGATATTCTGGCACCCATGCTGAAAGTACTCTATGAGCATCCAAATATGCAATTTTCCTCCATTCTGGATGTAATTGGCTACAAGGAAACCAGTTTGGAAGACCTGAAAAGCCAGATCCAGCTTCTTACGGGGATGTGGCCCAAAGTGAAAACCAAGGGCCTGAAGAGAGAAGATGCCCTTCAAAACTGGATTATGGGCAGGCTGCGATTGCCTTCTTTGGGAAATGTACCTCTAAAAGAGATCAGAAAGATCGTGGATGAGATTCTGAGCGCGGAGGTGCAGCATGCTTGATATTTTTAAAGGATACAAAGGCCGTGCCCTGGAAACCCTGAAAAGCTTTCAGGCCAGAGTGTGGGGCGACAGCGTAGTGGAAACCACCCGTGGCACTTTTAGCGGCATCATCTTACCCCGCAGCGAGAATGATGACGACCGCCACATCGTGATCAAACTGATCACCGGCTATAATGTCGGCATCGATGTGGATACCATCCTTTCCATGAAGGAAGTGGGCTACAAAGAAGCGCATTACAAGATTCCCGAACGTGAATTCCCCAAAACTCCCGGATTGCCGCATGTTAAGCTACTGGGTACCGGAGGCACCATTGCCAGCCGTTTGGATTATCGTACCGGAGCAGTGATTCCGGCATTTTCTCCGGGTGAGCTTTATGGCGCGGTACCTGAACTGGCCGAGATCTGCAATCTGGATACGGAAAAGCTATTTGCAGTGTTTTCTGAAAATATGGGTCCCGAACAATATAAGAAGCTGGCCATATCCATAGGCAAAGAGATCAATAAAGGCATCGACGGTATCATTATCGGGCATGGCACGGACACCATGCATCACACCGCGGCAGCTTTGTCCTACATGCTTCAGGATTTGCCAGTGCCGGTGGTGATGGTGGGTTCGCAGCGTTCCAGCGACAGGCCTTCTTCGGATGCTGCCCTGAACCTTATGAACGCCGCTTACGCCGCAGGTCATTCCGATCTGGCGGAAGTGATGGTCTGCATGTTTGGCCCTACGAGCGACGAATATGGCCTTCTGCATCAGGGAACCAGAGTGCGCAAGATGCATTCTTCCTATCGCAGCACCTTCCGTACCATCGGTCAGATTCCCCTTGCCAGGGTAACCAGAGACAGCGTTATTCACATGCGTGATGACTATAATCCCCGCCGTAAAGATAAGCAGGTGAAGGTATTGCCCTTCTTTGAAGAACGCGTGGCCATCGTATATTATTATCCCAATATGCATCCCGATATTATTGATGCCTTAACCGATAATGGCTACAAAGGCATTGTGATTGCCGGCACAGGACTGGGACACATCAATAAACCCGTTTACCCCGCGATTAAAAGAGCCGTGGCCAAGGGTGTGCACGTTTTCATGACCGTACAAACCCTGTGGGGCTTCGTGCATATGTTCGTGTATGACACGGGGCGCGACCTCATGAGCATGGGCATTGTTCCCGGTGAGAATCTGCTTCCCGAAGTTGCCTACATCAAGCTGAGCTGGGTTTTGGGCCAGACCAACGATCCGGAAAAGGTGAGAGAACTAATGCTTACCCCCATTGCCGGAGATATCACCGAAGGCGAACCCTATAATGGCTATCTGGTTTTTCAGGGTGGAATCCCCGAGGTGGAAGACTTTATCCGTAAGTACCATAAATAAGGGAACAGGGAACAGGGAAAAGGGACACATTTACCATGCGCTCACCGTGCGACGACCATGCAAATGCCCGGTGGTCGCATGGGCATCTCCTGCTCTAAGAAATCGAATGACGGTTGCTTGAGCAGCCAAGCTACTGAGTTTGGATAAGGATGACAACCGC
>JAGOGT010000247.1 GCA_017996595.1 Candidatus Cloacimonadota bacterium | reverse complement strand
ATTCAGAGGGCATGTGCTTGGTTTTTCCGGCAATATCGGTGAGCTTTTCCAGCTGGTAATTAACGGAATAGAAACCGGTACGTTGAATGGAGATAGAGCCATCCAGATTGTACCAAATAGCGTAATGCGCAGCCCTTTCCCCCACTTCGCGGGCTTCACGCTGGTCCACATCAGACACGCAACCCATAAAAGAACGTTGCAAATAACCGAAGGTATCGCTGCGTACGCGCTTGATCTTCAGCTTAGTGCGCACGAGATCGGAAAGCAGATCGCCCAGCATCCCCGTTCCAGAAAGCTGCACATTGCCATGGGCGTCTTTTTCACCACTCGTATTCAGCTTGGTCATAATCGGTACACCTTTGTCGTCCACTATGCCTTCGGAAACGGCGATAATGCACTTTCCATAGGTATCATAGGCTTTCTTCACGTCCTTCAGAAATTGATCGGTACTAAAGGCCCGCTCCGGCATATAGATCAAATGGGGGCCATCATCAGGATACTTCTGTGCCAGGGCCGCCGCTGCAGTTAAAAATCCGGCATGCCGTCCCATCACCACGCCGATATACACTCCCGGAAGGGCACGGTTATCCAGATTTATCCCCGTGAAAGCAGAGGCCACAAAACGCGCCGCAGAGCCGAAACCCGGGGTATGATCATTTAACACCAGGTCGTTATCGATGGTCTTGGGAATGTGAATCGCCCGGAATTCATAATCGGCAAGATTGGCCTGTTCATTCACAATGCGCACCGTATCGGCAGAATCATTGCCCCCGATATAGAAGAAATAGCGAACGTCATGCGCCTTCAGCACCTTGAAGATTTCCTTGCAATAGGCCTCATCGGGCTTATCGCGAGTGGACATCAATGCGGAAGAAGGCGTATCCGCCACCTGTTCCAGATTGTGGGTTGTCTCCTGAGTGAGATCCACAAAATCTTCATCAACAATGCCCTGCACGCCATACAGCGCACCATAAACGCGCGTAACCTGAGCAAACTTGCGCGATTCCAGCGCTGCCCCCACCAGGGATTGATTGATTACCGCGGTGGGACCGCCTCCCTGAGCTATTACTACTTTTCCTTCCAGTTTCATCTTAACCTCTCAAAACTATTAAAGATATACATATAATTCAATTAATTATAGGCTCCGTAATTCTGTCCAGCAGAAAATGCTTGCGCAAATCCTGCCTTCTGATTTTCTTGCCGAAAGTGCAGCAAAGCCCATCACGAGAGGAATAATGAGTTACATAGTACTGGCCAGAAAATACCGCCCGCAGAATTTCAAGCAGGTGTATGCGCAGGATCACGTTACCGAGATTCTGCAAAGCGCCATTTCATCACAGCGCATCGCCCATGCCTATCTTTTTACGGGACCCCGGGGAGTAGGCAAAACCTCCCTGGCCAGAATCATGGCCAAGAGCCTGAACTGCGTGGAAGGGCCTACCGCCACGCCTTGTAACCGGTGCTCAAACTGCCTGGAGATTACGGCGGGCACTTCCACGGACGTGATCGAGATCGACGGTGCCTCCAATACCGGCGTGGACGATATCCGCGAATTGCAGCGGGAATTGCTCTATGCTCCCAGCACTTCACTTTACAAGATTTATATTATCGACGAAGTGCATATGCTGAGTAAGAATGCCTTCAATGCCCTACTCAAAACCCTGGAAGAGCCACCTGAGAACGTTATCTTCATCTTTGCCACCACGGAACCGCAGAAAGTACTTCCCACCATTATCTCCAGATGCCAGCGCTATGACTTCAAGCGCATCCCCATTGAAGCCATCGTGAAGCAATTAAAAGAGATTTGTGAAGCCGAAAAAATCGTTATCGATTCCGAATCATTATATCTTATCGCTCGCAAAGCCGATGGTGGCATGCGCGATGCCCTCTCGCTGATGGATCAAAGCATTTCCTATTGCCTCGATAACATCACCATCGACAAGGTGCGCCAGATCTTTGGCCTCATCCCGAATCAGATCTATTACGAATTGCTAAGGCTGGTGGATGCCAAAGATGCTCAGGGCGTGGTGCTGCAATTGCATAGCATCTTTGAGCAGGGAACCGATCTACAGGAATTTACCAGTAACATGCTGGAATTCCTTAGAGTGCTTATCTTGCACAAACTTGGCGTGAAAGTAAAGGACGTTAATCCCGACGAACTCCCCATCTTTGAAGAACTGGCCGGCTATTATTCGCAGAACAAGCTGATGTATATGCTCAGCATGCTGGTGGGTTGCCGCAATGACCTGAGAACCAGTTCCAATCCCTACCTGATCATGGAAGCTATGATGATCAAGCTCTGCAAGATAGACGAGATGGATGATATTGCCGAATTACTGGCCAGATTATCTCAGGGTTCCCTTGCCTCTGCTCCCTCTGCCGCACCTGCAAGCCGTCCTGCCTATCAGCCCAAACCCGGGGTGGAACCAAGCCAGGCTGTTCATACTGCCGTTCCCAAAGAAGAAGCAGCGCCGGCAAAGCTGGAATTCACCGAGGAGAACTTAAAAACTGCCTGGCCGCGCATCCTGCAAAGGGTGAAGAAAATCAGCCAACTTACCGGTGTGGCCCTGGATCAGCTAAAAAGCACCGAAATCACCACCCGGGGCATAAAACTTAGCACCGAAAGCAGCACTCA
>JAGOGT010000246.1 GCA_017996595.1 Candidatus Cloacimonadota bacterium | reverse complement strand
AATCATTCTGAGGGCGGCGACCATCTTTCCCGTGGTGAGGTCGGAGGCTGGTAAGCCGAACATTTCGCCCAGGGCAACGCGCACGGCAGGAGCTATCTGAGCCACGACAGTTTTTCGTGGATCATGAATGGCTTCCCAGGCCTGAGGAATGTGACTCTTTACCACGATCGCACCTGTGGGGCACACAGCTGCGCATTGACCGCAATTGATGCAATCTACCTGAGCCAAGCTTTTGCCATACGCTGCTGCCACACATACGTTTTGGCCCCTGGCCGCAAAGTCTATCGCTCCGATGCCTTGAATCTCGCTACAAAACCGCACGCAATCACCGCAAAGCACGCACTTATTTGGATCTCGTACGAGGCATTCGCTACCCAGATCCTTTGGCTTCATCTCACGCGTCCTGCGAAACCGAACTTGATCGATGCTCAGTCGATTTGAGATGTCGCGCAGTTTACAATCGTTAGCACGACTGCATTTGGGGCATTCTTGGTCGTGGTTGGCCAGGAGCATTTCTACGATAGTTTTGCGCAGCTTGATGATCTGGCTGGTGTGAGTTTTGATCCGCATCCCTTCAAAAGGCTCTGTGGAGCATGATGTCACCAGGCCCCTGCCTTCAAGTTCCACCATGCAGAGGCGGCAAGCACCATAAATGCTGAGGTCACTGTGATAACAGAATGTTGGAATATCGATGTGAGCTTTGCGGGCGAGGGCGAGGATGTTGCTCTCCCCTTCCCACAGTACCGGGCGGTCGTTTATATATACATATTTATCCATGGTTCTTCCCCTTAGCTGATAGCTTTGAATTTGCAGGTGTTTATGCAAGCGCCGCATTTGATGCAGATCATCGGATCAATTTTGTGGGCTTGTTTCACTTCGCCAGATATGGCCCCGACAGGACATACGCGTTTACACAATGTACAACCTCTACAGAGCTCCGGATCTATGGATATAGGCGAGAGAGCTTTACATGTTTTCGTGGGGCAATACTTTGCCTTTACGTGAGCTTCATATTCATCACGGAAATAACGCAGAGTGGAAAGTACAGGATTGGGCGCTGATTTACCCAGTCCGCATAAAGAGGTTAGCTTCACTGCTTCGCCTGCTTCCTGTAGCAGCTCCAGGGTGTGTTCATCAGCATCACCATTGGTTATATCTTCCAGCATCTCCAGCATCTGACGGGTTCCTTCGCGGCAGGGGACACATTTACCGCAGGATTCATGCTGGGTAAAGGTCATAAAATAGCGGGCGGTTTCCACTATGCAGGTGCTATCATTCATCACCACCATGCCGCCGGAGCCTACCATGGCACCTATCGAACCCAGAGAATCAAAATCCAGGGGCAGATCAAGATGTTCACGGGTGAGGCAGCCTCCGCTGGGACCTCCGATCTGCACGGCCTTGAAGGCATCATTATTGATCTTGCCGTCTTTATCCAATACTCCGCCCCCAATATCAAACACAATCTGGCGGATAGTGGTGCCAAAGGGTACTTCGATGAGTCCGGTATTGGCCACATGCCCGGTAAGAGCAAAAGTCTTGGTTCCCGGTGATTTAGCGGTTCCTACCTTGCGATAGTTTTCTGCGCCCCGTTGCATCACGATGGGCACCAAAGCCAGGGTCTCCACATTGTTGATCACGGTGGGCTTGCCAAAGAGTCCCTTTTGCGCTGGGAAGGGCGGTTTGGGGTTCGGCATCCCGCGCTTGCCTTCGATCGAGGCCAAAAGCGCTGTTTCTTCTCCGCAGACAAAGGCTCCAGCGCCTTCCATCACGTTGATGCGAAAGCCATGACCACTGCCGAATACATCATCACCCAGGATGCCATATTCTTCGGCTACTTTGATGGCTTTTCGGATGCGGCTGCAGGCCAGAGGATACTCCATCCGCACATATACATAGCCTTCATCGGCACCGATAGCACGGGCAGCAATCAGCATTCCCTCTATCACACTATGGGGGTTTCCTTCCAAAATGCTGCGATCCATAAAAGCTCCAGGATCTCCCTCATCGCCATTACAGACCACGTATTTCTTGGCATTATGTTCTCTGCGGGCAAATTCCCATTTCAGCCCTGTGGAAAACCCACCACCGCCACGTCCACGTAATCCGCTATCCTGATACAGCTTGCAAATCTCTTCAGCACTGTATTTTGTGAAAGCATCCCGAGCCGCAAAGTATCCACCATGAGCGATGTATTCGCTGATGTTTTGCGGATCCACATGACCACAATCCTTGAGTCCGGTGCGTTGCTGGCGGGTATAAAAGGGAATCTCCCCCGTACCCTTATAAGCTTCCCCACTCACAGGATCGTGATAAAGTAAGCGCTCGACAACTTCATCTTTGCTGATGGATTTGGCCACTATTTCCTCGGCATCTTCGGGCTTCACATGCCCATACATAATGCCATTGGGCTCGATGGTAACCAGCGGACCTACCTGGCAAAAGCCCTGGCAGCCGCTTCCCACCATATAAACGTCATGATGTTTGTGTGCTTTGGGGTCATCACTCTTCAAGGATACCGTAACTTCCAGACCACTAAGGGCGATGGCATTCTTTAGGGCATCAAATACTTTCATGGAGCCGTTGGCAATGCAACCGGTTCCCGCACATACTACAATGCGCTTTTTACACAAGGCTCTGGCAGCGTTGT
>JAGOGT010000245.1 GCA_017996595.1 Candidatus Cloacimonadota bacterium | reverse complement strand
ACGCTACTATATGCACTATGCGCCGCAATATCTGGCTCCCCGGCTGCTGGGTAAGATCAATGTGGACAGGATGACCACGGAGCTGATGCTGGATAATCTGGGAATTTGCAGGTTTCATCGTGCCTGGGCGGAAGAGATGCTGCCGGAGATCATTCCGGCTATTTTCGGGAAGGATCACGATCTGCTGCTGAATGCGCATATCACCTCGCGGCGGATCAATTGCCGCAATGCATCCGTTTTCTGGGAAAGCGAACGCAGTATCGACTTTGTATATCAATATCTGCTACGGCAGAAAGGCGTTATGAAAATCGAGGATGAAAGCCTGGATAAATGGATAGTCCGCTTCACCGAAGATAAGCATCAGGCGGCTTTGGACTACTGGTATGAGATTCGCAAAGGGATCGACGAAAGCCTGGGCGAGATGTAAAAATAATCATGGCTTTGTTCCTCATGCCAGGTTAAACTATTAGCATATGCGTCCTTTGCTTGCGTATAGAAACCTAAACCAATAAGGAGATAAAAAATGAAGAACTTACACCGATTTGGCATTCTTGTGCTGCTGGGGATGGCCTTTTTTGTGCTGTCTTGCTCGAAAGATGACGGCCCCACCGCTCCCGAAACCCCTAATTTTGAGAACTTCTCAAGCTATATGTGGGATTACAATTCCGTGCTATGGTTCGATCTGGATTATCAGGATGCCAAAAGCGGGATTGCCTCCATTTATGTTTTTCTTACTGCAAAAGGGACTAATGCCAGCGCTACCCTGAAAATCAATGCCCTGCCGGTGACCTTCAATAATGAAACCAGCTATACCGAAGGTAGGTTGTATGAAGGGGGAGCTTATGCCAGTGGCCCCATTCAGATCAGCACCACGCAACCGGTTACTTATGAGATCGTATACAAGGAAGACGCAGCCGCTACCGGAGCTGGAACCACCTACTCTGGAACCATGGCTGTTCCCGCGGAAGTGAATGGCAATTTCCCCATCTTTGCACCCACCAATAATTTCGCTCCGAATTGGGTGCTTGGCGATGGCAATACTGATCCCAATTTCATCCTTCTGGGTGCTAAAGCAGGCAAATTTATCGAGCCCGACGATTGGACTTATCTGAATTACGAGCGTCAAAAAGCCGGCACCGAAACCAATGATACCCTGCCTTCGACCTTCTGGCAACCCTTGGGAACCGTAAATTACTTTACATACGACATCAATCCGGTGGTATATGAAATGAAAAATAGCTACGAGCTACTAACCGTAGGGGTTAGCCATGACTATTATGGGTGGTCAAGTCTCGGCAAGCAGCCCACTCCGACTCCCAAAACTAATCTCCACAAGATAATGGAAGCTATTCACGCCGATGTGAATAAGTAAAAAAATACAAGGTTCTCTTGGAATAAAGGCTTTCCCAAGTGGGAGAGCCTTTTTTTGTGCCATTATTTTAAGCCTGGTGAGTGGCACATCTCTTCATGTCGCCTTATCTTCCAGAGAACCTTCTGAATAGTACCCTCTAATCAACCCGGTAAGCTCCTGACAAATAGTTAGGTGGTCATTAGCTTGATGATGCATGATAACTCACATGGTTCTATGGAAGCAGCTTCCTGAACTTCCCCACTTATTGCGCTTGACATCTCCAGCCCACGCATATCACTTGCGCAAGACACAAAATTTTTAGATTTGGAGCGAACATGGATTACACAAAGTACGCGGTGGAAAAGATTGTCGATCTCTGCAAAATCCCCAGTCCCTCAGGCTATACGGCCAAGGTGCAGGCTTATTTAGTGAAAGAACTAAAGAGATTGGGATATACTCCCATAATCACCAATAAAGGCTCGGTGCTGGCCACTTTGGGCGGACGGGGGAATCACTTGGTTCTGGCAGCCCATGTGGATACTCTGGGTGCGATGGTGAGGGCGATCAAAGCCAATGGCCGCATCCGTTTCACCAAGATCGGCGGTTATCCCGAAAACAACATCGAAAATGAGAACGTGATTGTCCATACCCGCGAGGGCAAAGAATATACGGGCACGGTTTATATCAATGGCCCCGCAGCGCATGTATATAGCGACAGCGGCACGGCCAAAAGGGATGACGGCAGCATGGAAATCGTGTTGGATGAGATCGTGAAATGCAAAGCGGATACTGCTGCTTTGGGTATCAGTGCAGGGGATTTTATCTCGCTGGATGCCCGCACCATCCTCAGTCCCAGTGGTTTCATCAAAAGCAGGCACCTTGATGATAAAGCCAGTGCCGGAATCCAATTGGCCTTGGCTAAGATGGTGGCTGATAAAAAGTTGAGCCTGAAGCGTAAGGTAAGCATTCTCTTTACTACCTATGAGGAAGTGGGGCATGGCGGTGCAGCCGGCATTCCGGATGACACAAAAGAGATGATTTCCGTGGATATGGGTGCCGTGGGCGACGATCTGGAAACGGATGAATATAAGGTTTCCATCTGTGCCAAAGACTCCGGCGGACCCTATAACTATGAAGTAACCTCGGAGCTGATCCGCATTGCCAAAGAGCAGAAGCTGCAATACGCGGTGGACATCTATCCCTTCTATGGCTCGGATGTGGAAGGCACCCTGCGTGCGGGTTATGATATCCTTCACGGCCTTATTGGTCCCGGGGTTTTTGCTTCTCATGGCTACGAACGCACCCATACCC
>JAGOGT010000244.1 GCA_017996595.1 Candidatus Cloacimonadota bacterium | reverse complement strand
GTAAGCCAGGCCATATTTTTCACGGATAACGTCATAGAAGCGCGAACTGCTTTCACCGCCAATGATCTGGGCCAAAACGTAGAAGGCGGTATTATCATCAGACAAAGCTGCGGGAGTAGCCCAGGATCCAAGATGGATAATGGCCTGGTCGCTATTACGATACTCTTTACGGTAGCGCATGGAGCTGCTCTCCCAGGCAGGATCACAGCGAAATTCCTCTCTTGCCTTTGCGTCATGGCCCAGATAAGCATTCGCCCAAGCATAGATTTGTTCGGGAATATGAGAGCTAACCACTCCCAGGCAGAAGTCTCTGGGCAAGGATAGTCTGGCAAGCCACTGTTCCAGTTTTAGCGGATTAACACTTCTGATATCGGCAGCCTTTCCCGCGGTTCGGGATATGTTGCCACCGCTTCCCACCAGCATGTCAAACCACTTTTGATAGGCATAAGTAACCGGATTGGCGTTATCCCGCTGGATGCCATCCAAAGCTGTGGCTTTCAGCAACCGCAAGTGCGATTTATCGATATGGGGATTGGAGATCAGCTCTCCAAGCAATGCCAGCGCTTTTTCCAGCGAAGTAGCCTGACATTTGCCCCGAAAAGTGGTGCTATCCAGATGATGGATCACCCGGATATTGAAGCCATAGGCCCGAGAATAGCGCATCAAAGCTTCATGATCATATCTTGCACTGCGGTGGATCATACAGGCCGTGCTAAAGAAATTCCATCCCCGTTGGCCGGAGCTTTCGGATATCTGGCTAACAGAAGTGGAAAGGGAAAAACCCGAGATGGCCTTATGGGGGATATGCTTGTGGATTACTTTCAGTCCATTGGGAAGATGCATTACATAGTGACCTGCACCCAACCTGGCTATCTCAGGATTCTTGAATATAGAGGATATGATGGGGCCAATGCTTGGCACCGGCTCGGAGTGATAGATTTTTGTTGCCGGTAAGGCTGATGGAGAAAGGCGAAACTCCTTATCTGGGAAGGTACAGCTCTTGTCTTCGCAGAATAAACTGATCCACCGGGGCTGCCAGTACTTATTCACAGCTTTCAGTATCTCTGCGGCAGTGATATTGGCAATGGCTTCACCATAACGGCTGATACGCAGGGGATCGCCGATAAATTCTTCGGCAGCAATCTGATTTGCCAGATTCTCCACGCCATCGAAGCTGAACAGCCAATTGTGGATAACATCGGCTTTCACCTCTGCCAATGCCTCGGCAGGGATGCCATGCGCAAGCAGATGAAAAAGCTCTTGGCGAAATATCTCCAATATTCGCTCATAAAACTGATTTCCAAGCGGATAGATCATGATCACTGAGGCTCCCGATCTGATCCCACAAAGGGAGTGAACCCTCACCGCCGAGCACAATTTGTCCTCTTCCACCAAGCGCTTGAAGAGCCTGCAGCTTTTCCCAATCGCCAGCCAGCGCATGGCTAAAAGCAGAGCGTCGGATAGGGGATGGAGCTCACTTAGTTCAGGAAGAGCCAAAGCAATATACTCCGAACCATCCATGGATTTGCGGGCAAAGCGCCGGGGCGGATTAAGCTCCGGTTCCAGATAAAGAGTGTTCTTGGGGAGACAATTCGTTTGCAGCCACGGGGAAAAGATCTGCTCCAGTTTCGAAACAAGATTTGTGGAATCATAATCTCCGCAAATCACCATAAAAGCGTTCTGAGGCTGATAATGGCGTTTGTAATATCTTTTCAGGGAGGTATGGGACGCGCTTTGCACGGTTTGCGTGTAACCCAGCACCGGATGCTTCAAAGGGCTGCGGATGAAATAATTACGCTGCACATATTCCAGAAAGTCCGATTCCGGGTCATTCTCGTATTGCTTGATTTCTTCGAGGATTACTTCGCGCTCCATTTCCACATCTGTGCGGCGAAAATTCGCCATGGCGGCAAGTTCGTACAGCATCCCCAGGCCTTCATCCAAAGCCTCTTTGGGCAACAGCAGATAGAAACAGGTGCAATCATAATCAGTGAAGGCATTGATCATCCCCCCCAAAGAAGTTGCCCTTTCGGAAATGGAATTATGAGGATAAAGCCCGGTGGATTTGAACACCAAATGCTCGATAAAGTGCGAATAACCCCTGTTACTTTCTCTTTCTGCCAGAGAACCGGTGCGGATATAGAGCTGAAGGCAGACAAGAGGATTGGATACATCCTGTAAGTGTATAACTTTCAGACCATTGCTTAGATAGTCCAGCTGCGGAATTGGCAAATCGGGCTGCGAAAATGAGCTATTCATTTGCATTAAATATCTAAGCTCATTTCAGCCGTGGATCAGGGCGTAGGCATTGTGATTATGAATCGATTCGGCATTGTCCGATTCCACGCTAAAGCCCAGAACTCGTTTGTCGTTTTTCAGATCCACAGTAATTTCGCGGACGATATCTTCCACGAATTTGGGATTATTATAGGCTTTTTCGGTTACATATTTCTCGTCCGGTCTTTTCAGCAGGGGGTAGATCTCGCAGCTGGCATGCTTTTCGGCAATCTCGATCAATTCTTCCAGCCAGATGAAATCGCGGTAGCGGCATTTTATGGTGATCAGCGAGCGCTGATTGTGCGCGCCGTATTCACTGATGGCCTTGGAGCAGGGGCATAGCGTGGTAACCGGCACTTTCACGCCGATCCACAGCACAAATTCTT
>JAGOGT010000243.1 GCA_017996595.1 Candidatus Cloacimonadota bacterium | reverse complement strand
TGGTGTCCGCTGCTTGCGCTCGCATGCTACAGAAAAGCGAACATCCGTTGCTCATCTCTTCCGCCTGTCCCAGTGTGATTCATCTCATTGAGCAGTATTATCCGCATCTGGTGCCCTATGTTACGCCGGTGGTATCGCCAGTGCAAGCGCATACCAGGCTGCTTAAAGAGACATACGGAGAGGATATCGGAGTGATCTTCATCGGGCCCTGCATCGCCAAAAAGAATGAGGCGGTGGAGAGTTTTGACGTAGCCCTCACCTTTTCTGATCTGCGCCGGTGGATCAATATCCGCGGCATCTCCTGGGATAATCTCCCTTCTGATACCAGCTTTGTGCCCCATGCGGCCCATGAAGGGGGCTTGTATCCCATCGATGGCGGCATGATCGAAGGCATCAAACACTACGGAGCCCCGGAGAACACACTTTATATGAGCTTTTCCGGAGTGCAGGGCATTGTGGAAGCCTTCAACGAACTCGATCCCAAGTCCTTTGATCAGCCGGTTTTTATCGAAACTCTGGCTTGCCTGGGCGGCTGTGTAAATGGCCCCGGGGTCAGCAATCGTGGCGCTACTGCCCTGAAACGCTATAAGGTGCAAACTCTTACTCCGAAGCCTGTTGCCAATCAGGATGGGCCCAATCTGGATATCGCCGCCAGCTTTCATAATCGGGAGATAATCAGGCCTGCCCACACCAAGGCCGAAATTGCCGGTGCACTCTTGCGGATTGGCAAAAAGCGCAAAGAAGACGAATTGAACTGTGGCGGATGCGGTTATGATACCTGCAAGGAATTTGCCGCAGCGCTCATCGAGGAAGTTGCGGAACCGGCCATGTGTGTATCCTATCTGCGCAAACTGGCTCAGAATAAAGCGGCAGCCCTCATCAAAGCCATGCCCAGCGGGGTGGTGATTGTAGATGACAAGTTACGCATCATCGAATCCAACGAGCGCTTCATTCAGATCATCGGTGGGGATGCCTCCGTGGTGTCCGAAGCTGATCCCGATCTGGAAGGGGTATTTTTGGAACGCCTGGTGGATTTTCACGATCTCTTTGCCAAGGCCATTGCCAATGGTACCGAAGGTGAAGTGCATGATATTCGAAAAGATAAGCGCATCATTCGCCTTAGCATCTTTTCCATTCAAAAACATCTGGTGGTGGGGGGAATCCTGCAAGACATCACCGAACCGGTTATTCAGCGCGAACAGATTATCGACAAAGCCGGGGAAGTGATGCAGAAAAACCTGCGCACCGTGCAGCAAATAGCTTTTCTCTTGGGAGAAAACGCCGCGGATAGCGAAGTGCTTCTCTCGTCCATCATCGAGAGTTTTTCATCCAAGGATCAGCCATGAACGGCTATTTCCTGGAGGCAGACTACTACCAAATCTGCAAGCATGGCTATAAATCTTGCGGAGACAGCTTTTACAGCCTGAAAACGGGTAACCGTGTGATCTGCGTGCTGGCGGATGGTCTCGGCAGCGGCATCAAGGCCAGCGTTTTGGCTACCCTCACCACTACCATGGCCGCGGGGTTTATCAATTCGAACATGGATATCAAGCGGGCTGCGGAGATCATTCTGGAAACCTTGCCCGTATGCTCATACCGGCATATCGGCTATAGCACTTTCACCATCATCGACGCCACTTATGATGGCAAGGTGCGCATCATCGAGCACGATAATCCCCCTTATGCGCTCATTCGCAATGGCAGCATCCAAAAAGTGGAAAAGCAGGAAATCTCTATTCACAGCTTCCGTAAAAGCCATCTGTACTACTCCGAAATCGATACCCTTCCCGAAGACCGGATTGTATATTATTCTGATGGGGTAAGCCAATCGGGAATGGGGCTGCCGCATCTGCCTTTGGGCTGGAAGGAAAGTGGGGTAGAGCAATATCTATGCAGTTTGCTCAATGAAAACAGCCGCATCTCAGCCGGAGAAATATCCAAACGCACTGCCCACAAAGCCCGTGAGCTGGATGGCAATAAAGCCGCCGATGACATCACCTGTGCCGCCCTGTATTTGCGTGAACCGCGGCGGACGATTGTTTTCACCGGTCCGCCCTATAAAAAGGAACACGACGCCGTAATGGCCGCCATGTCTCAAAACTTCACCGGGAAAAAGGTGATCTGCGGTGGCACCACTTCCATGATCCT
Organism: Candidatus Cloacimonadota bacterium; assembly: GCA_017996595.1. GTDB lineage: Bacteria > Cloacimonadota > Cloacimonadia > Cloacimonadales > Cloacimonadaceae > Cloacimonas. Next base: position 527 of record JAGOGT010000243.1, on the reverse strand, counting down.
GTCCCGCGAATTGGGTATCCCCGTGAAAGTAAACCTGAAAGAGATAAAGTATAATCAGGAAATTCCGCCCACCGCCACCATGAAGGGTTTCGACCTGGTAACCGAGGGCACCATTACGTTGTCCCGCTGTCTGCGTGCCCTGGATGAAGATGCCAATCTTGATCTGATGCCGGATAACGCCGTTAAGCGCCTCATGAAAATCCTTCTGGACAGCGATATCATCGATTTTGTAGTAGGCACCAAAATTAACGAAGCTCACCAGGACCCCGCCCTCCCCAAAGACCTCGAAATACGCCGTAACCTCATGAAGCAATACAGCCAGGTTTTGGAAAAGAAGTATCTGAAAACCACCAATATTGTCTTCGTATAAGTTGCGGAGAGGGGATTTCTGCTTATCGCTTAACCCCTTCCCAGCGATATTCTACAGTTGCATGTAACTCCCAAAAGCATGGAGTATGATGCTATATAATCAGTTACCATGAGATGACCATGTGATGCCCGGGTAATTGCATGGTGATCGCATGGTC
>JAGOGT010000242.1 GCA_017996595.1 Candidatus Cloacimonadota bacterium | reverse complement strand
TTCCGGGATCGGTAGCAGTGCTATCCTGCATCGTTGCCAGGGTATCCACAGCCACGATTCCGCTTGCCAGAAGCGAATCCGCAGTTTCTGCCTGTTCCGCCAGCAAGGTATCTGCAATCACCTTTTCTGTTACTTGCAGCGTATCTATTGCCACCGCCAGAGTGTCTTCCACGATCAGTGCCAGGCTATCCAGACTAACCTGCTGCAAAGCCATCTCCTGCCGTAGCGAATCCTGCAATGCCACCAGGGTATCACGTTCCGAGATCACTCTGCGATAACTGGCCACCGCCGAATCCGGCAGAGCCAGGGTTCCCACAAAGCTCTCCGCAGCCAGATAGTGGTAATCTAAAAATTGGGTTAGCGCGGTTTCGGAGCTGAGGGTGGCATTGGGTTTCACGTTATTCAGCGCTGTGGCTTTATTTTGCCCCACCGTGGCGAATTCCGAAGCGGAAAATTCGGTGCGCACCCGATTGTAATTCGTAATGGCATTGGTGATATCCGATTTCAGGTAATAGTAGTATTCACCCAGAAAGTAAAAGGCTCCGGCAGCGGCTTCGGTGCGGGGATAATTCTTGGTAACCGCTTCCATTTCTGCCAGCGCTTTGCCATGTTCACCCGTAGCCATCAGGATTCTTCCCAGCAGCAGCTTCACGGATGACAGCTTTTCGGGACGGCTCTCCATTTTCACCAGCTTTCTGGCCTCTGATAAAGCACGCTCATTTTCATTCAGATACAGGTCGTTCAAAGCTATATAGTAGTCTGCATCAAGCTTCATCGCCTTATCGATGCGCCGGGCATGACGCATCTTAACGAAGGCTTCCCGGGATGCCGCATAGTCCTGCTGCTCGTAATAATTCTTACCAAAGAGGAAATAAGCTTCCTTGAATTCCTTGGTTTTGGGATGTTCGCGGATAATCTTATCCAGCCAGAATTGCGCCTGGGAATAGTCCTTATCTTTGATGGCAAAATCCGCCAGCACCAGCAGCGCCTGGGGATGATGATCCGTGAATTGCGGATCGCGGATAAATTCATCCAGACGTTTTTCCGCATCTTCGGGCTGATTGATTTCCCTCAGGATGCGGGCAATATAGATATGCGCTTCCGGAACAAAGGGGCTGTCCGGAAAACCTTTGATGAGATTCTCAAACTGGTCCTTGGCCTGAAAAGCGCTATTGCCCTTGTAGTACAGTGCTTTGGCCATCAGAAAAACGGCATCGTCCAGCCTCGCACCCTTCTTGCCACTGGAGATGATGATCCCGCATTTTTGGATGCACTTGGTGTATTCATCAATCGCCTGAGCATTGGGACGGCCATTGGTATTCAGCGGTTTGGCCTGAGCGCTTTTAAAATAATTGCGCGCATTATACATGGTGTTATCCAAGCCACAGGCCGCAAGGGCGCTTAGGACTATTATCAGGCAAAGCAGTTTGAGCGCTTTCATAATTTTTAGGCTTTTTCCGGCCTTGTTTCTGTCAATGAATTTTTCCTATGGCCAGGTCGAGGCTGTCCGAACGGATCAGCGCGATGGCGGCATTCAAGTCCGGATAAAGGATGCGATCACCCTTTAGGGGCTTCACTTTCTTGCGCAGCAGGCCCTTGATTTTCTCCAAAGGGGGCGAGCTGGGAAACTGGCGTTGATCCAAGGCAGCAGAGGCTACCAGCAGTTCTATGCCCAGCACCGAAGCCACGTTTTCCACCACCTGTTGCAGTTTGATCGCGGAAACCGAGCCCATGGACACATGATCTTCCTGATTGGCCGAAGTGGGAATGGAATCCACTGAAGCCGGATGAGACAGCACCTTATTCTCCGAAACCATCGAAGCGGCCGTCAATTGCGCGATCATAAATCCTGAATCGATGCCCGGACGGTTTGCCAAAAATGGTGATAAACCCCTGGACAAAGCAGGATTAAGCATTTGCTCCATGCGTCGCTCCGAGATCGAAGCAAGCTCACTGATAGCTATAGCCAGGGTATCCAGCGCGATTGCCAGCGGTTCTCCGTGGAAGTTTCCCCCGGAGATCACCTTTTTTTCATCGGCAAAGATCAGCGGATTATCCGTAGCAGAATTGATCTCAATTTCCAATACACCGCGCACATAGCCCAGGGCATCACGCACTGCTCCATGCACTTGCGGCGTGCAGCGCAGACTGTAGGCATCCTGCACATTACCGCAATTCAGATGCGACTTCCTCAAGGGGCTTGCGCTTAAAAACTTACGGATATTGGCTGCGGATTTCTTCTGCCCGGGATGGGGACGCAGCTTGTGCACCAGTTCATCAAAGGCCCGGGGCGTACCCAGCAAGGCATCGATGCTCATGGCACCAATCACATCGGCATAGCGCGCCAGGCGTTCCGCTTCCAGGAGGCTTAGCACCCCCAAAGCCGCCATCACCTGGGTGCCGTTATTTAAGGCCAGGCCTTCCTTGGCTTCCAGCTTCACGGGCTTAACCCCCGCCAGCTTCATCGCTTTTGCTCCCGAGAGCTTTTCGCCATTATAGAGCGCTTCGCCTTCCCCGATCAGCACCAAGGCCAGATGGGACAAGGGAGAAAGATCTCCACTGGCGCCAACTGAACCCCGCATTGGGATGATGGGGTGCACACCTTTATTCAGCATGTCTATCAGCGTTTCCAGGGTTTCCAGCCTGATGCCAGAATGGCCTTTGGCAAGCACCGCAATGCGCAGCAGCATAATCGCCCGGGTTTGGGC
>JAGOGT010000009.1 GCA_017996595.1 Candidatus Cloacimonadota bacterium | reverse complement strand
GTATGGCTGCAAAGCTTTGGCGGTCCCCTGAATGACATCGGTCACGGCCTGGCCGTAAATGCCTCTGGTCAGGTGTATCTGGCCGGCTGGTATGCCGATAGCATCAAATTCAGCCCCACGGACACCATCACCAGTGCCGGAGGCAGTGATATCTACATCAGCGCCTGGGATGCCAATGGCAATTTCCGCTGGGCCAGAAGTGCCGGATCACCGGGCGTGGAATACGGCTATAAAGTGGCCTGCGATAATGCCGGAAGCGCCTATGTAACCGGCTCTGCGGGGGTGGGAAGCATTTTCGGAGCCTATACCCTGGCGTCCAGTGGCATGTATGTGGTGAAATACTCTGAAGCAGGGCAGGAATTGTGGCTGGCCCCCAGCAATAATGCCCTGGTGATCAGCATCTCGGTGCAGCCGGATAGCGGAGCCGATCAAAAAGGCATGGTTTGCGGCAGAGTGGTGGGCATGGGAAATATCGGCGCTTACAATTTCCAGTCCCTGGAAGGCGGAGATGATTTCTATTGGGCCCAGTTTGATGCAGACGATGGAACCTGGAGCTATGCAGGATTTTACGGAGGAAATATGTCCGACAAGGGCAGAGATTGTGATTATGAGGTTTATCCTGCTTTTGTGGCCACCTTTGAAGGCCAGGCAAGCTTTTGGGATAGAACTTTTCAAAGCCAGGGAGAGCTTGATCTGGCTATGGGTTGGGGTGCCGCTGCCAGCCCCATGCTTTGCACCAGCGGGGGAGCCAATAGCGAAGTTCCCTTTGCCATCAAGATTTTGCCCAGTGGAAAGCTGGCAGTGAGCGGCTGGCACTATGGGCTGGGGAATATTGGCTCGCATATTATCGATAGCGGCGATATCAGCAATCAAAATGCCTTTGTAGCCTGTTTTAATCCCTCCACTGGGGTGAATGACGGGGTGGTGCCGGTTTCAGGGATTAACTGCAGTCCTAATCCTTTTAGAGATATGGTTACCATAGATAAACTGAAGAGCAGTAAACAGGTAACCGTGTATAACCTGAAAGGGCAAATGCTAAGACAACTGGAGGCAGCTCGTGATGGAAGCTGTACCTGGGATGGGCTTGATTCCCAAGGCAGAAATTGCGGCAACGGAGTGTATTACCTGAAAGTAGGAACTGAGATAAAGAAAGTAATGAAGCTGTAATGTAGCAGGAGTCATTCAGCCCCTTACAATCCGGTTTGACTTAAAACATGCTTTACCCAGCTTCAGTTTTGTTCATACTACATAAGCATATTTTGAGTTAAACCCAATTGAGGCATTGGAGTTCAAATCGCCTAAACTAACTATCTCTTATAGGATATCTTATGGGCGATTTGGACTTCAAGCCGTACATATTAATCTGCATGCATTTGAAGTCCACAAGGCCATATAAGTTTATCATAGGCAAGAAGATATATTGGCCTTGTGAACTCCAATTGCATAGTTTGGGTTAAACCGGATTGACTATCAGAACAACTTTGTTCTAACTCACGCTTTGGCCGTTTTGGCAAGTATACTATAAAATAGCTTGAATAGGCCAAAGCGTAAGTCAAAACTAAGCAGGGGACGCGTTATAAAACCTTCAGTAATGCGGATATACGCTCGGTCTCTTTGGTAATATCCCCGTCCAGCTTGTGGCACATCTGGCTGCAAATGCCTCCGGGAAGCACTTTGGCGCCTTTGGTTCCTGCTTCACGATCCATAAACCTGATCGCAGCCTTGCCGCCCAGGCCCTTTATCGGGAAGCCCATGGTGGCAAAAGAGATGGTGCTTTTCCCTTTCAGGTTACCAAGCTGGCGTATTGCCGCTACGATAACCGGTGAAGGCCCAAAAGCCCAAACCGGGCCCCCGAAAAGCACGGCCTCGGCATCTGTAATATCAGGAAGATTGCTAAAGCTTATCTCCTGTTTATCGCGGACGGAGCCTTGCTTCACGGGTGCGGTGGTTTCCAGCTGGGTGAGATTCACGTTGTGGCCGTCAGCACTAAGTTTTTCAAAGAGGCTGTCGGCAAATTTGCGGGTATTGCCACTTTTGGAGTGTACTAAAATTGCTATTTTCATGGTTTCATCCAGGGAGCAAGGGTAGCATTATCATCGCGCTCCCAGCGATCGTCGATCCTGGTTTTGATGGGGCTGTTTTTACGGAAATAATTAACGATAGCATCACGCAGGTTAATCTGATGATTGATGATATTTTCCTGGGGAACCTGCACCAAAAGAGTGAGTCCGGCATTTCCCTGCATCAGGAAGTCGGTAGTGGCTACAGTGTAGATTTTATCCGGAGCCCAGGGTTCACCGGCAATTTCCAAAGAAGTAACCCTGTCGAAATTCTCTCTTTTCTTGGAATATACAACTTTGCCGCCGGAAACGATCATCCCATGACGGCCACCTTCTACACGAGTTTCGATTACGCGTTTCAGGAATTCACCGGTGCAGGTGAAGCTAACCACCATGTTGTCAAAAGGCATCACATCAAAAACGCTGCGATAGGTAACCGGGCCGCTTTTGATGTCGGCACGCACTCCCCCCAGATTCATGAAGGAAAAATCGGCACCCACTTCATGGCGCATGGCATCCACGATGGTATTCCCCATCAGGGATTGGGCATCCACATTGGTGCGGGAAAGATACACTCCGGCGCTGCCAATTACTTCATCCATGCCTTCTTCGGCAATGGCAACCTGTTCATTGATCTTACCCCCGATTTCGGGATCGGGAATGAACTGATCTTCAAAGAGAGTGATCATGCTGCCTTCGCGCAGGGCAGGGCTTTCATAGCCGGTAAGGGTTTTAGTTTCGGGATCGATCTTCAGGGTGATCCAGCCCAGGTTAGAACCATAGGCATAGCCTTGGATAACCATGGTTTGGGTAACGGGATCGATCCAGGGCTTGGGAACGCCCCGATGCATGTGGCCGCCGATAAAGAGATCGATTCCTTCCACTTCGCGGGCAATTTCCTGGGCGTCATAGCCCCAAACAGCCTGACGTTCTTCGAATAAGGGATTTCCCTTGGCATCATAGCGGCTAAGGTAGCCATCCTCGATGTCATAAGGCAAACCTGCATGGCCAAGCACAATAACCAGATCCACCTTTTCTTGTTCACGGAGGATCTTCACATACTTAGCCACGGCTTCTTTCTCAGAGAGGAAAATCACGTTTTTTATGTTCTCGGGGAAGCTCATCTTCTCGGTATCGGTGGTGGTGAAACCCACGATGCCGATCTTTACTCCCAAACGCTCTAAAACATGGTAGGGCTGAGCATACCAGGCGATCTCATTGGTTTTCTTATCCAGCACGTTGCAGGTAAGAATGGGGAATTCGGCAAGCTTAAGGGTTTCGGTAAGTTCACCTTCCAGAATGTCGTATTCGTGATTACCAATGGTCATGGCATCATAGCCGATCTCATTCATAAATTCGATCACAGCCTTGCCCTTGGTAACGGTGCCTACCGGACGTCCCTGAAAGAAATCTCCGGCGTCCAATAGCAGACTGCTACGCATGGGGCTTCCCATGGCACGGACTTTCTTGATAAGGGTGGCGGAAGAACCCCCTCCCCCCAATTGTGGAGGAAAATCGGGATTCATGAAGGTAGCCTGAGCACGGTCGATACCGCCATGAACATCATTGGAAAACATGATGTCCAGCCTCAGGTCTTCTGCCCCAGCCAGGCTGAAAAGCCCCAGCAGGACAAAGCTAAGTAGCATTATGCGTTTCATATGATCACCAGACAAAGGATAAACCAGCATTCAGAGAGATGTTGTTTTCGCGTACTTTATCGGGATTTTCCCAACCCCGGTTCTGAAGTGCAAGGTGGTAATTTGGCCACAAGGCGTAGTCATCATAATCGCCTGCGCCGGTGTAAACTTTATCGTTATAATAGGCATCGCCAAACATATCCAGGGCTTCATATTCACGCCAGGTGTAGCCAAAGCCCAGGTCGAGGCTGAAATGCTCATTCAAGCTCACACTGCTGCCAGCGGTTAGCATTGGAGAAAGGATCCTTTTGGAAGTAACCAGGGTGATGGGATTGTCATCGGCATCAGTGCCCTGCTCGGTGGTGAAGAACCATTGATTCACAGCCTGGAAGCCAATGCGGAAGGGAATGCGATTCATTACGTGGTGTTCCACTCCGGCATAAAGATTCACCACATCGTCGAACATGGAATGAATCTCGCTGTGCTCCACATATTCCAGATCCATACTGAATACGGTGCGCATCACGTTGCGGGGAGTATAAACAAAGCCAATACGATACTCTGGGGCACGGGTGAAGTTTTCGTCGATAGCCACATTGATGCTGTCCACGGCAGTATTACGATAGGCATCGCGCTTGTAATAGTAGGAGCCATCTTTCTTAAGAGTAGTTTTGGGGATATAGGTCATGGCAATTCCAAAACGAGTTCCCAATTGCATGGTGGCCCCCAGCTTGAATTGCTGGCCTTTCAGTTCGTAATCGCTGGTTTCGGTGAGTTCGGGAAGATTGTAGTCGCCTACGTCATGCACGGCATCAACTGCCCAATCGGTCCAGCGGATGGTCTTATCCCGCTTGATGTCGCCTTGCAGGAAGGAGTATTCTACGCCCAGATTAAATCCGGCATAATCGCCAAGCTTGGGTCCCATGGAGAATACCAGGCCGGTTTGATTGAGGTTGCCTTCGCCTATGATCTTGTTTTCAGCGATCTTTTCGGGATACAGGTCGTCGTCAGTATTGCGGTTATTGCGAACTTCTTCGATATAATCCGCGTCGAAGCTTAAGAGCGGCTTGTGATAGAGCCCCATGCCAATAATGAAATCATCATAGGTGTAAGCACCGAAAGCAGCTCCGGCAAAGTCATCATAGATATTGATATTGGAGCTATATACGGCATCATCAATGTAGTTATCGAAGGAATTATACAAGGGGATGCTGCGGTTATCCTCATTGCGGTTGAAATAGGTATTCACGGAAAAACCGAGGCTTTTACGCATCAGAGTGAGATTGGCAGGGTTATCGGCAATGCCGAAAGGAGTTTGGCTATTGTAGGTACCCGTTCCACCCAGGGCCATACTCCGGGCATCAAAGGTGCCAAAAGGATTGCCAAAGTAGGTATCGGTGATGCTCCAGGCTGATAATGCCGAAGCTATTGTCAGCAGAGCGACAAGGATGATGGATTTATTTGATAACATTTATATCCTCCACGTTAGAAGCGGTAATCCAGGCTGAGGCGAATGGTATTTTCGCTGTGTTCCACACGTTCAAAATATACCGGATCGTTCATCAGGGTTTCATCATCAACGATGTTATACTGCCTGATCCGGAGTTCTTTATCCTGATAAGTTTTATTACGGAATTTCAAGTTCATATAGAGGTTCTGAGAGATGCGGCTGGTGATGGCAACCCAGGCTTTGGAGCCTTTTTCACCCATGAAGTCGATCTCCATATCTTCCCAATCCCAATGCGAGATGCCATGGCCAAACCAATATAAGAATGATCCTTGCAGCTTCAGCGAAGGGCTGAAATTGTGAGTGTAATTGGCGGCAATGTAATCACCGGTCATCAGGGTCATGGCAGCAGCCATGCTGTTTTCACCCTCTTCCACCGGATTAGTAAGGGAGGTGTAGGGAGGATTCCAAACTGTATTATAGCGGTATTCCAGCTCCAGGAAATCACGATTGGAAAGGAAAGTACGCACTGCCATGGTATATTCATTGGTTTTGGAGACGCCACGTTCGGCCAGATCGTCATAACGGTTGATCTGGTTTTTGTAGCGCAAACGCATGCTCACCTGATACAGGGGACGGAATTCCAGTTCCGATTGGAATCTGGCACTGCGGCGTCCGTCGGTTAAGCGTTCCCACAAATCCAGATAGCTGCGGCCTACGGTGAAGTAGTTATTGAATTTGTATCTGGTTTCAAAATACACGCCCCGTTCCGGTTGGGATTGATTGGAACTAAGGTACATATCGGCAATGGTGGGATTGGTGAGCGCATAGATATTTTTTTCCAGGATGGTATCCTCAAAGCGTTCATGCTCCGAGAAGCTATTGCTGTAAGGATTATCAAAATCCCGGTCATAATTACGGAACAGAGTGAGGAAATACAGATTCTGATATTGGGTATTGGCAGAGATCAGAAGTGCTTTGGGATCATCGCCAAACTTAAAATCAGAGCCATCCACGGAAAGCTCGGCATATTCTCCCTGAATGGAGGTATTGCCGATCACGGTCTGGCCATCGAAGCCCAAAACCCTGCGGTAATCGCGGGAGTAATCATCAGTTTGGGTGCTGTATAGATTGCTGAGCTCAGCATTCATAATCTTGGTAAGCTTGGTGTAATAATAGCTATCCCGGAAAAGCGTCTCGGGAAGGTCGTCATATTCTGGCACCACGATGTGGGCATTATCATACAAAGCCGTGTAGGTGGTGAAGCCAAGCTTGGTACCCAGAATGGGATTAACCTGCAGATGCGTACCCCACAGCTTCTCATCCATCACATCCGTGCGGCTGGCAAGATTCACATAAGGCGTGGCAAAATTGGTTCCCGAGCCCAGTTCACTATTAAAATACTGCTCCGCTTCCATCAGGGTATCTTCATCGTAGCGGAGAGTAGGATTCACATAGCCGAAGATTTTATTTTTGGTAGCGCTCACGGCACTGCCATTTTCGTAGCTGTAAACGGGCATGCCATTGCCATCCACATAGTACTGCTGGCCATAATGCACATCCGTGGTATCCCGCTGAGTAAATACATCGTTGCCATAGTCATCACGCTTGATGTAATTACCATCGGCATCCATATACACCAGGGCATCTTTTTTATCGTTGGAGCCAAAGAGGGTGATCCCAAAATAAGGATTGCTGTATTCCACCGCTCCACCCTTAAGGGAATATTCCTGGGTGCGGGAGAGATCAGGAGTAATTCCCAGAATTCTCTTGCTGAATCCGAAGCCGGTTTTGCGAGCGCTGTAATAATCGGTATTTTCCATCACCAGACCTTCCCCGAAGGTGGCCCGGTAATTACCCAGATATAGCTTCAAGCGGGAATTCCTGATGCCGGGAAACTGGTAATTCTCATATCCGGCATACCACTTTGAGCTATCCAGAAATTCCGAACCGGTCATATTCAAAAAGCCGGGCTCGCCCTTGGCAGCGTAATTCATGATCCCGACCTTGTAGTTATTGCCATAGCGCATGCGCATCTTCACCAGGATATCGGGATCAAGCTCATCCAGACCAAAATATCCCCAATAGGACAGGTCTTTGCGATGCGGCACCACCACGGTGCTGGAGCCATAATCATTGCGGAGGAAGCTTTCGTGGAGCATTTCATGCTGCCCTTCCTCAAAATAGCGGGTGTAATATTGCAGATTGGCATCCCACATGAGGCGATTCTTCACCGGGGGTTCCGTGTAATACACATAGCTGCGGAGATTGGTGTAGCCGTAATAGGAAAGGCCTGCGCTGTTTCGCAGGTCACGGGTATCGGCAATCGTATCGCCCTGGGCTACACGTTTCAGGATTGCCACTGCATCCACTCCGGATACGTTGGGCAGGCTCATAAAATCATCCAGGCTCATGCGATTGACGTTCTGGGGTGTCATGAGATAATCTTCCCACACATCCGCCATGCCCTCTGCAGAGCCTTCATTGCTGTCCAGGCGTTCCATCAGGTCACGAATCTCTTCACGGCGCATAGCCACATCATCAGTTTCCTGATAAAGGGACACCACCACCAGGGGTTTGAGCTTCAGTAGCGTCTGTTGATCGATGGAAGCTATCTCCCGCAGATCAAAGATGCTTTCGAAGATCTTCACGTATTCCCGATACTCGTAGATGTCTTCTGCTTGGTTTGTTGTTATGGGCAGCTCTTTCAGTTCTTCCAGAGTGGCGGTATTCAGATCCACCTTTCCGGCCAAGAGGCCAATGAACAACAAGCTGAAGAACAGGAGTAAGTACTTCTTCATAGCTTATCCTTAGGTATTTTATCCTTTCTTAATAATATCATTTTTACTCGAATAGTCAAGCTGATTTAGATGCCAAATCTGTAAAGCTATTTTTTCGGGATTTCTTTCCCCCTTATGTAAATTCATTTTGCCACGCCTGGGCTCCCCAAAGATATTGGCGCAAAGCCATAACCAAGAAAGCAGTTGACAGAATAGGCCGTTTGGATTCGGTGGTAAGACGAAATGAAACAGATTGTATCATGCAATCATGGAGGATAAATGACTGCAATTAAACGTGTTTATCTCTTCGGAAACGGTAAAGCCGAAGGAAAAGCCGACATGAAGAACTTGCTCGGCGGAAAAGGAGCAAACCTTGCCGAGATGAATTTAATCGGGATTCCGGTTCCCCCCGGATTCACCATTACCACTGAGGCTTGCACCGAGTATAACACTCTTGGAGCCGCCAAGCTGCGCGATTTGCTGAAAGCCGATGTGCAAGCTGCCGTAAAGCACGTGGAAGATATTATGGGGATGCAATTTGGTTCCAATGAGAATCCCCTGCTGGTTTCGGTTCGTTCCGGTGCCCGTGCTTCCATGCCGGGAATGATGGATACCATCCTGAATCTGGGCATGAATGATGCCGCGGTGCAGGGAATAATTAAAAAGACCAATAACGAACGTTTTGCCTGGGATAGCTATCGCCGCTTTGTCCAAATGTATGGCGACGTGGTTTTGGGCCTCAAACCCACCAGTAAGGAAGAAGAAGATCCCTTTGAAGTGATCATTCACCACATGAAAGCCGAGAAAGGCGTTCAGAACGATCTCGAGCTTACCGCCGCGGATTTACAGCAACTAGTAGTACTTTTCAAAAAAGCCGTGAAAGACAACACCGGCCACAGCTTCCCCGATGATCCCTGGGAACAGCTTTGGGGTGCCGTGTTTGCCGTTTTTGACAGCTGGAATAACGACCGCGCCATGTTCTACCGTCAGCTCAATAACATCCCTCACGAATGGGGCACTGCCGTGAACGTGCAAGCCATGGTCTTTGGCAATATGGGCCTCACCAGCGCTACCGGCGTGGCTTTCAGCCGCGATGCCGCCACCGGCGAAAACATGTTCAATGGCGAATATCTGATCAATGCCCAGGGTGAAGACGTGGTTGCCGGAATCAGAACCCCGCAGCAGATCACCAAGATCGGTTCCCAGCGTTGGGCAGTGCTGGCCAAAGTTTCTGAAGAAGAACGTGCCGCCAAATTCCCTTCCCTGGAAGAAGCCATGCCCCAAACCTACCAGGAGCTTTTTGCCATTCAAAAGAAGCTGGAAAATCACTCCAAAGACATGCAGGACATCGAATTCACCATCCAGGATAATAAACTGTGGATGCTGCAAACCCGTAATGGCAAACGCACCGGCGCTGCCATGGTAAAGATTGCCATGGATATGCTGCGCGATGGCCTCATCGATGAAAAGACCGCCCTCAAGCGCCTGGAACCCGGTAAGCTGGATGAACTGCTGCACCCCGTATTCACCAAGGAAGGCCTGGCCGGAGCCAAGATAGTCGCATCCGGATTGCCCGCCTCTCCCGGAGCAGCCACCGGTCAGATCGTATTTTTTGCCGATGATGCCGAAGCCTGGGCTGCCCAGAACAAGAAAGTTATCCTGGTGCGCATCGAAACCTCTCCGGAAGACCTGCGCGGCATGAACGTGGCTCAAGGTATCCTCACCGCTCGTGGCGGTATGACCTCTCACGCTGCCGTGGTAGCCAGAGGCATGGGAAAATGCTGCGTTTCCGGCGCCGGAGCTCTGGTGATCGATTATAAAGCCCGCACCATCAATGTGGATGGAAAAACCTATAAAGAAGGCGATTGGATCTCGCTTAATGGCTCCACCGGCCAAGTGCTGGAAGGCAAGATCGAGACCCAGGATCCCGAACTCAGCGGCGATTTTGGCGCGATCATGCAACTCGCCGATAAATATACCCGCATGAAAGTGCGCACCAATGCCGACACTCCCAAGGATGCAGCTGTAGCCAGAAACTTTGGCGCTCAGGGCATCGGCCTTTGCCGCACGGAACACATGTTCTTCGAAGGTGACCGCATCAAGGCCATGCGTGAAATGATCCTCGCCGATGATGAAAAAGGACGCCGTCTGGCCCTGGATAAGCTGCTGCCTATCCAACGCGCCGATTTCGAAGGCATCTTTACCGCCATGAATGGCTTCCCGGTTACGGTACGCCTCTTGGATCCGCCCTTGCACGAGTTTGTGCCTCATGAGGAAGCTCAGCAAAAGGAAATTGCCGACGAACTTGGCATGCCCCTGCAGAAGGTGAAAGACCGTGTGGCTTCTTTGCATGAATTCAATCCCATGCTGGGACACCGCGGTTGCCGTTTGGGCAATACCTATCCGGAAATCACGGAAATGCAAGCCCGGGCCATCATCGAAGCCGCACTGGCCGTAAAAGCCCGCGGCATCACTGTGTTACCCGAAATTATGATCCCGCTTATCGGCACCGCTGCTGAATTTGAAATGCAGGAAGATATCATCCGCAGCGTGGCTGCCAAGGTCTTTGCCGAAAAGAACGACAAGGTGGATTACCTGGTTGGCACCATGATCGAAATCCCGCGTGCCGCCCTGATCGCTGACAAAATCGCCCAACGTGCCGAATTCTTCAGCTTTGGCACCAATGACCTCACCCAGATGACCTTTGGCTATTCCCGCGATGACGCCGGAGTGTTCCTGCCCATCTATATCCGCAAAAACCTGCTGAAAAACGATCCCTTCCAGATCCTCGATCGCGAAGGAGTAGGCCAGCTGGTGAAAATGGGAACCGAGCGCGGCCGTAGCACCCGTCCTAACCTGAAGGTTGGGATCTGTGGCGAGCATGGTGGAGAACCCAGCTCCGTGGAATTCTGCCACACCGTGGGCATGAACTACGTAAGCTGCTCCCCCTATCGTGTGCCGATTGCCCGTTTGGCCGCTGCCATAGCTGCCATCAGCGAATAACACCCTATCCCACATAGGGATTAGAATATAAGGTGATGAACGCCGGAAGCAATTCCGGCGTTTGTTTTTTGCTGGATAATATCTCCATTCGGAACTTCGTGCAGAAACTTGGGTGGTAACTGCTGATTGGAGTACGAATCGCCATTCCAGATTTGATTTATCCCTTACCTTTAATGCGATTCGGACTTCAAGCAGCACTCTTATAGCTATCTGCAACGCCAGTATGTCTGAAGTCCATGACGCGCTCTAAACAACGTATCATCATTGCTTATTGCGGCGCCATGAACTCCAGTCAAACGCTGAAATTGGGTTGTTGACCAGTCTTTAGCGCAGTATTGACGGCTGGCGTTACTGATCACCTAAGTAGCTTGAAAGAGTGTCTTTAACTGCAGCTTTTCAACCCCTTGACCATGAGATGCCCATGTGATCCCCGGGCAATTGCATGGTCATCGCATGGGCAGCGCATGAATTTCGAATATAACATAGAGGATATCTCGAACAACCAAAAACAAACACAGAGTAAAAGAGGAAAGAGATAATCCCTTTAATCCAGCGCATTCAGTTATCCGTGTTATTTTTATTAACCACAGAGATACGCAGAGTTTTCAAGAGAAAAGCAGAGGTAACTATCAAAGAGTAAAAGAGGAGATCAAGTAAGGTTCCAGGTGTCAGGTTTCAGGCACAGCCCAGCCCGCCATTAATCACTAACCATTAACCTATCAACTCTTTCAGGTTATCATTATTCTCTGCTTTTCTCTGCTTTTCTCTGCTTTTTCTCTGTGTTAAAAAGAAACTGTAGATACATCTAAATGTTATGGCGGTTCGGAGACCGCCACTACCCCTGTTCCCTTTTCCCTAATATGGCGGTTCGGAGACCGCCACTACCCCTGTTCCCTTTTCCCTAATATGGCGGTTCGGAGACCGCCACTACCCCTGTTCCCTAACTTTTCCTTGACTCCCCTTCCGCACTTTGAAATACTGGAAAATGGAGGTATATTATGACTGATGATATACTAAATGGCCGTGAAATGCCTGCTGATGAGCAGGAAAAGCTGGAAGAGAAGATCATAGATCTTGATCCTGATAAGCTGAAGTTTTATGAAGATCTGCGCCGCAAGGCCAAAGATTGGACAAAGCAAAAGGGTGGCTCCACAGGCAATAAGCTGGGAGAATATCTTTTTTTGCTGCCCGATTTCTTTATTCTGGTTACCCGGCTGGCAATCGATAAACGGGTGAGCATCAAGCAGAAAGCCAAGGTTGCAGGGATCATTGCCTACCTGATAATGCCCATTGATATTATCCCCGATTTCATTCCGGTGATTGGGCATGTGGACGATCTCGTGCTGCTGGTGATGGGCTTGAACATGATTCTAAATGATATCGATCCCAAGGTGCTGGAAGATAACTGGAGCGGAGAAGGAAGCGTGCTGGAGCATATGCAGAAG
>JAGOGT010000008.1 GCA_017996595.1 Candidatus Cloacimonadota bacterium | reverse complement strand
CATTCCTTATAGATGTCAGGTAGTCTGGGCGTCAATTCCGGCTTGCAGGGCCCGGAGATTGGCTTCCACAATCAGTTCGCCTTTGGCGGCAAAGATACTGCGGATGGCTGCTTCGATCTCGGCCTGGCTGAAGCCCAGATGCTTAATCGCCGCACCCAGCACCACGATATTCATGCTCCGGCTGGCCTTGATTTCTTTGGCGATGACGTCCGCATCGAAGAGCACGTGATGGGGAATCTTCTTAATCTCTTGGTACACATCTTCTTCGGGCGGATAATTGGGGATATTCTTGAAAGGATTGGCATTAGTAATAATCCATCCATCTTTATGCAAATAGGGAAGATAGCGCAGGGCTTCCATGGGCTCTACACTAAGGATCATGTCGGCTCCGCCCAGGGGAATGAGATCGCTGTGGATGAGCTCATCGGACAGCCGGAGATGCGACTGCACGTCGCCGCCACGCTGGCTCATGCCATGCACTTCAGCTTGTTTGAGGTTCCAACCCCGATTCAAGGCAGCAGCGCCGATGATGGTGGCAATGGTTAAAATACCCTGTCCACCCACTCCGGCGAGAATTATATCCTTTTTCATGCGGGCACCTCCATTTTATTCTTGCGCTTCAGGATCTGTACGCATTCGCGCTTGGGAATGATCACGGAAACTCCTTCGTAGGCAATTTCTTCGCGGTAGATCTGGCACATTTCGTCCCAGTTCTTTTTGAAGGGCACAAAGCTGCGGATGTGCTCTTTGGGAACGCCCAGGCCCAGGCAGATATCATCCAGCTTGCCAAAGGCGGTGTAGTCTTGCCCGCCCGTCATGCCGGTGGTGCTATTGTCCAGAATCACGATCACCACATTGGATTTATCAAAAAGGCAATCGAGCAGGCCGGTGAGCCCCGAATGCGTGAAAGTGCTATCGCCAATCACCGCTACGGCAGGGAAGAGACCGCTATCCGCGGCACCCTTGGCCATGGTGATGGAAGCGCCCATATCCACGCAGGAATTGATAGCATTGTAGGGCGGCATGAAGCCCAGAGTATAGCAGCCGATATCGCTGAAAACATGGCCGCGGCCATATTCCTTCATCACTTCGGCCAGGGCCAGGAAGCTATCGGCATGGGGACAACCCACACACAGCGCGGGCGGACGCCCTGCCACCACTTCGGGGATATCCATGCCATAAGTGGTGGGAAGACCTAGCGCCACGGCTACCTTATTGGGATTAAGCTCGCCATCGCGGGAAAGAGTTCCATCCAGGCGGCCATGAATCGGCTTGGTGCCTTTGAAGGCGGCGCCTTTGATGAATTCTTCCATGATAGGCATGCCTTCTTCCAGGATCACGAGGCTGTCGCAACTATTATAAAGCTTGTGCACGCTCTCCAGGGGCAGGGGATAATGGCATACTTTCAGCACGGGATAGGGGATGGGAGTGTTTCCGTAAACCTCGCGCAGATAGTTATAGGCCAGCCCGGTGGCAATGATGCCCTTGCTTTTATCGGGAGCATCGAGGCTAAGGCTATTAAAGGGGGAGGCTTCCGCTTCGGCCATGAATTTGTCTTGCAAGCTGATAAGGTTCTTATATTTCTTGCGGGCAATGGCCGGAAGCAGCATAAATTGGAAAAGATCTTCGGGCTTTTGCATGGGCTTTTGAGGCAAAAGATTGCGGCGCTGAACCCCGGCACGCGAATGCGATAGCCGCGTGGTAAGGCGAATCAGCACGGGAATATGATACTTTTCCGAAAGCTCAAAGCCAAAGAAAGCCATGTCATAGCATTCCTGCTGGTTGGAAGGCTCTAAAACTGGGATCATGGCGAATTTGCCATAATAGCGCGTATCCTGCTCATTTTGCGAGGAATGCATGGAAGGATCGTCCGCCACGGTGATCAGCAAGCCGCCATGCGCGCCGGTGTAAGCTGAATTCATGAAGGGATCGGCGGCCACGTTCAGGCCCACATGCTTCATGGTTACCATGGTGCGTTTGCCGGCATAGCTCATGCCAATGGCGGTTTCGAGAGCGGTTTTTTCGTTGGAACTCCAGGTACGGTGCACCTTGTTTTCCTCTGCCTGTTTGGATTTTTGGACGTATTCGATGATCTCGGTGGAAGGTGTGCCAGGGTAGCCGTAGAATCCCGAGATTCCGGCATCCAGTGCACCTTGCGCCAAGGCTTCGTCGCCCAGGAGCATAAGTTTCTCCATATTATTTATCTCCTTTTTTTAGTTTAAAAACATCAGAATCGGGTATGTTTCTAAGTTTGGAGCATCTCTTTGTTCTGTCAAGAGAAATAGCTGCTGATCTTTTTCAGCTCGTTGGGAATATCGATATGCTGCGGGCACTTGGGCAGGCAGGCTCCGCAAGCAGTGCACTTACCGGCACGGTTGGCCTCGGGGATGAACCATTGGTATTCCTGCTTTCCCCGTTCGCTATTATTAAACATCACCGCTTCGTTATAGGTGCCCAGATTGGCGGGAATGGCCACGCCAAAGGGGCAGGGCATGCAATAGCGGCATTCGCTGCAGGGGATGGGAATGCGCTTCAGATATTCGCGGCGAACCAGTTGATAGGTTTTCAGGTCTTTGTCGCTCAGTTCGTCGGCATGGAATCTATCGGCCAGGGCGATATTTTCCTTTAGCTGCTCCATATTGCTCATACCGCTGAGCAGCACCGTGCTGCCCTTCAGGTTCCAAACCCAGCGCAGCGCCAGCTCCAGAGGACTGAGGCCACCCCCCTTCTTCTTCCACAAGGCTTCAATTTCGGGTGGCAGGGGATGCACCAGCTTGCCCCCGCGCAGGGGTTCCATGGAGATGATACCCATATTATGCTGCGTGGCAATGCGATAGCCATTCATACCCGCCTGATAGTGGGTATCGAGGTAGTTCAGCATAAACTGAGTGAAATCCCAGGCGTAAGCCTCTACGATCTTCTTGAAAACGGGATACTTATCGTGGAAGGAGAAACCGATGTGGCGAATCTTGCCCTGGGCTTTGGCATCTTCCAGAAATTCGATAACGCCCAGCTTGTGCACGTTTTTCCAGCTGTTCTTATTCAAGGCGTGCAGCAGGTAATAATCGATGTAATTGGTCTTAAGTCTCTCCAATTGCTGGTTCAGATAGCTGTCCATATCCTCGCGGGTTTTTATAAGCCAGCAGGGGAGCTTGGTGGCCACAAAGATCTGCTTGCGGTTGATCTGGCTGATGAATTCACCCAGCATGGGTTCGCTGGCGCCATCGTGATATCCCCAGGCGGTGTCATAGTAGTTAACTCCATGTTCGAGAGCGTAGTGCATCATTTCCAGAGCCTTATCTCTATCGATCTTGCCGTCTGCAGTCTGCGGCAGTCTCATGCAGCCCAGACCGAGGGAAGATAGTTTGTCCTTGGATTTCGGCATAGTGCGGTATTGCATAATCTTACTCCTCATTATGAAAATAGTTATGGATCAGCTCAGCCGTCTTGGGGCCGATGCCTTTTATGGATGCCAGTTGTTCTTCCGATGCGGTTTTCACCTGATCCACGCTGCCCATTTCCTTTAAAAGCAAAAAGGTGGTTTGTTCGCCGATGCCGGGGATGTCGGCCAATTCGCTGATGAGGGTTCGTTTGGAACGGCGGGCGCGATGGAAATTGATGGCAAAACGATGCGCTTCATCGCGAATCGTAACCAGCAAACGCAGGGCGGATGAAGACCTGGCCAGAATGATGGAATCGCTGCTATGGGGGGTGAAAACCTCCTCAGCACGCTTGGCCAGGGAGATGATACTGATATCATGATAAGTGCTATTGGCCAGAATCTCCACGCTGGAAGAAAGCTGGCCCTTACCGCCGTCGATGATGATCAGATCAGGCTGCATTTCTTTATCCTTATCCACTTCCAATAAAAAGCGGGTAAGGGTTTCCTGCATGGCAGCGAAGTCGTTCTGGGTGTCGATACTGCGGATAATAAAATGGCGGTAGAATTTCTTTTTGGGTTTGCCATTTTCAAAATATACGGCTGAAGAAACCGTATCCGTACCTTGAATGGTGGAAATATCCATGCACACCATTTTGCGGGGCAGAGATGGCAAAGCCAGAGCCTCTTTCAATTCCTGGATGGGGAAGATGGTGCGATTGGCCTTGCGCAGATGCGCCAGCTTGCTTTCCTCCACCAGATTGAAGGCATTGCGCCGTGCCATGGCCAGCAGCTTGGTTTTTTCGCCACGCTGGGGCACTATGAGGCGATTTGACAGCAATTTGTTCAGAGCTTCAAAATCAGTGGGCTCGAAGGGCAGCAAGATCTCTTCGGGGAGTTCCTCCATGTCTGCATAATGAAGCTGCAGAAATGAAGCCAGAATGCTTTCGCGGTCGTAATACTCCAGATTGGTGAGGGGATAATTCTCCTGATTTACTATCGCTCCATCCATCATCCGCAAGATGAGGCAGATTCCGATGCGATCTTCCTGGTAAAATCCGATGATATCTACATTGCGGTCATCGGGGTAGATAATGCTCTGCCGCTTTTGGATGCGGTCGATAGCCAGAATGCGATCACGGATTTTGGCGGCTTCCTCAAATTTCAGTAAGGAAGATGTAAGCTGCATTTCGGTTCGCAGTTCTTCCAGAATCTCGGCGTATTTACCGCTGAAAAAGCGGATGAGGCGATTGACGATGAGGGCATAATCGCTTTGGCTGATGTAGCCTACGCAAGGGGCGGGGCATTTGCCAAGCTGGTAATTGATGCATGGTTGTTTGTACTTGCGTTCCGGGATATGGCGGCTGCAACTGCGGATGGGGAAGATCCATTCGAAGCTGCGCAGAGTGCGTCGCAGGGAGCGGACGTCGGTGTAAGGGCCAAAGTATTTGGAGCCGTCTTTGATCTTGTCCCGCGTTACAAAGATGCGGGGGAAGGGTTCGCTTACGGTGATCTTCACCATGGGATAGCTCTTATCGTCTTTCAGCATCACATTGTAGTGGGGACGATGCTTACGGATGAGGATGGCTTCGAGGATGAAGGCTTCGTGCTCGCTATTGGTGATGATGTATTCCAGATCGGCAATGTTTTTTACCAGTTGCTCGGTTTTGGAATCCTTGCTGCTACCGCTGAGATAGCTTTTTACCCTGTGTTTCAGAGATAGCGCTTTCCCCACATAGATGATGTCACCCTTGGCGTTCTTCCATTGATAGATGCCCGGAAGCTCAGGGAGCAGAGCCAGCTTGGTTTCTAGTTCCGGCGAAATCTTTGCCATAGCTTGTTACTAAGCTCCGATAAATAGTCCAGATGCAATAGCCTTCCCAGAGCATAGAAAAGCACAAAGCAGGCTGCTACTATGATGGCGTCCCTTCCCAGCAGAGGAAGCCGTCCCTGCACGGGGAAACGCAGCGCGCAGCCCCAGGCTAAAAGATAGATCAGAACGCAGCAAAAGATCACTTTGAGGCCGGGAATAATGAGGCCTTTAAACACCAGCGAAGGCATCTTACGCTTGAGCAGAGAAATCAACAGCAGGAAATTTATCACCGAGGTTATCGAGGTGGACAGGGCCAGCCCGCGATGCTGGATAAACTGCATGAGGATGAAATTCAGGGTGATATTGATGGCCACCATCGCGGAGGCAAGCTTCACCGGCGTGGAGGTGTCCTTATTGGCATAAAAAAGCGGGGTGAGGGTTTGATTCATGCTAAAGAAAAAAAGCCCCAGAGAGTAATAGACAAGGGCCTGTGAGGTCATCAACGCTGCGCGGGCGTCAAAAGCGCCACTCTGAAAGAGGATGGACACAAAGTCATTGCCCAGAGCGATTATCAATGTGGTGATAGGCAGCATCAGATAGGCCATGGATAGCGTAGTAAAGCGCATGTTCTCAGAGAGTTCGCCATATTCGCCGCGGCTAACACAACGGGAATAGAGGGGCAAAACCGCAGTTCCCGCAGAGATGGCAAAAATGCCCAGGGGGAGCTGCATCAGCCGATTGCCAAAGCCCAATGCAGTGATGGACCCGATGGGTAGGAACGAAGCCATGAGGCTATCCGCGATGAGATTAATCTCCCGCACTCCGATGCCGATCATGGAGGGGATAAAGCGCTTCCAAAGCATGCGGATGGCATCGGTAGTAAAATCCAGATAAAGCTTCCAGCGATAGCCGATCTTTTTAAGGAAGGGGAAATTGATAAGGGTCTGGAACAATCCCCCTACGATCACGCCCCAGGCCGACCATATCAATAGCCTTTCACCGCTTAAGCCAAAAACGGCATGAGGGATGATCAGAAAAAGGATCATGGCAATATTCAAGAGCGCTGAGGACAGCCCTGTCATGAAGAAATAATCGTGCGAATTGAGCACCGCAATCATCGTGGAAGAAAGCCCGATAAAGAACAAATAGGGAAACATGATGCGGGTGAGCTTTATCGCCATCAGCGAAGTTTCCGACGCCAGGCCCGGGTAGAGCAAGCGCACGATATAGGGTGCCAGGAATACCCCGCAAAGGGTTAAGAACAGCAAAATCAGGCTGAGAATACTAAGCAGATTCAGGGCAAAGCGTTGCTGAGCTTCAGCAGAATCCTTTTCGCCAATCTCCGCATAGATGGGCACAAAGGCGGTGGACAGCGCTCCTTCACCGAATAAGCGACGCAGCAGATTGGGGATGTTATAGCCTACATTGAAAGCGTCATTAAAGATGGTGGTGCCAAAGAAATAGGCCATCACCTGATCGCGGATAAGCCCAAAGACGCGGCTGAAGCTAACGCCGATGGACATCACACCAATATTACGGGCTAGTTTGCGATTCGTCATAGCTTGCTATGCAGCCAGTTACGGGTTTTTAGATAGAGATTAATCAAAATCAACTGGGGATTAACGTTGCCATCCAGCTTACGGTTAAAATCTTCCAATGCAAGCAGATAATCATGGCTGCCCTCGGCAATTCCAGGGCAATTGGCGGTAATGCGTTTCAGAATCTCCAGTTTATCGATATTGGTTATTTCCAAAGCCTCGGATAAGGATATGGCAGCCAGATCGCCAGCCAAGATCCTTAAGAACTTCAGTAGTTCGTTGATCTGTTCTTTGGTTTGGGATTCTTTGCGGCGGTCCAGCATCGCCAGATAGCCATGATCGTTGCCACTGGCTGCCAGTTCCATCATTTCCAAGGCTGCTTTCTGAGGCTCGGAAGCGCTGTCTTGGGCCATACGAATGGCGTTTTTAAGGTTCCCGGCGCTGATTCTGGCCGCGGTGCGGGCAACGCTTAGCCCCGCAGCGAATTGATCCACGAGGATAGTTTCGATCACGCTGCGCGCCAGGGGTTTGAAATACACCGGCTGAGTGCGTGAAAGAATGGTGGGAAGCACCATCTGCAAGCGTTCCGTAATCATGATAATCACGGTGGAAGAAGGTGGCTCTTCCAGGGTTTTGAGGAAGGCATTGGCAGTTTGAATGGTCATCTCATCGATATTCTCGATAATCACCACGCGGTGCCTGGCTTCATGAATGGACAGCTCCAGCCTCTTCATCAGCCAATGGATGTTCTCCAGGCGGATCCCCGTATTCTCTTTGAAATAGAATTCCTCCCAGGGGCTGTTAATCTTGTTTTTCAGGTAAGCCTGATATTGCGCCAGGGGTTCTTTCTTTTTGATCAGCCCGTCCACGCTCAGATCCAGATTGGGCGTGGGGAATACATACACCAGGTCAGGATGTTCCAAGGAAAGGAATTTGTGGCACGAATCGCACTGTCCGCAAGGCCTTAGCTCCGGCAGGGCCACGCAATTCAGCGCCATCCCGAAATAGAGCGCGGTCATGAATTTGCCCACGCCGTCCGAGCCGTGAAAGAGATATGCCTGAGCTACGCGCTCGTTTAATATCGCCCGGCGTAGCAGCTCAATAGTGTGATCCTGACCCTTTATTCTTCTGAACATCTATACAATGGTGATCTTGCTGCGGCCGGCTTCGTCGCTGGTGCTGCGTTCGAATATATCCTTCACATAGGGGCTTTGGAATTCGCTGGCCAGTATCTCGTAAATCAATACGTCGTGATATGTGCCCGCCATGAACATATAGTCCCGTCTTTTGCCCACATATTTGAATCCTGCTTTTTCATAGCTGCGGATGCCGCGTTTATTATAGCTAACTACTTCCAGGGAGATGGAATGGAGATTTATAAGATTAAATCCATAATCCAGAATCAGGCAGGTGGCTTCGGTGCCGATACCCTGATTCCAATAGGTCTTTTCGCCTATAAAGATGCCAAACTGGGCGTGACGGTGAGTTTCGCTGAGCATATGCAGCCCGCAATTTCCGATCACCTTATTGGTATCCTTTTCGATGATGGCAAAATTATGTCCGTTGCTCATCAGTTTCTGTAGCAACAGCTTTTCCTTGTCCATATCGATCACACTGGTGGAAAAGAGCACAAACTGGCCAATCTCCAGATCATTCACCCATTCGGTGTATTTTTCCACATCCTCGAGGGAGATAGGGGAAAGGTAGCACTTTTCGCCCACTAATTTACGGAAGTATTTCATCTGAACTCCTTATCTTCATATCGCCGTTAAATTGTCTATATTCATGTCCATGCCGGGGATGCATCTTTGTCAAGAACTTTGTGCGCCCCGCGTGGCCTAAAAAAACAGCCTCAGGCAAAACCCAAGGCTGTAAGATTCTTTGTTTTAAGAAAGCAGACTGCCTCTATCTGGTGAGGATCATGCGTCTGGTTTCGGTATTGCCGCCCATCGAGACGCGATAAAAATACACTCCCGAAGGCAGCTGCTGATTATTATCGTCGAGGCCGTTGAAGAACAGGCTGTTATTGCCTTCATTCATCATGCCCTGATGCATGGTGCGCACTTTGCGGCCTTTCATATTATAAATGCTCAGTTCCACAGGAGCCTTATTATCGTTTACTTCCACTTCGATGCGGGAATTGGCATTGAAGGGATTGGGATAATTCTGCTTGAGGACAAAGGAAGGCTTGTAAATGGCAAAGCTATCGTCATTATCCACCGTATTGCGAAGAGCGAGCTTGGCCACAAAGGTATCCGAAGCGCCGTAGCTGATGATGGTATGGCCAGCATCAAATTCCGCGGTATCAAAGAAATTTCCGGTGATATAGATATTGGCGCTGGCATCAACCCCGATGCTGCTGCTGAATTCGGAGCTAAGTCCGCCGCCACGCTTTGCCCAAAGCCATTCGCCACTGGGGCTGATCGCGGCCACAGCGATGTCATAATCATTATCCACGGTGCTCAGATTTTCATTATCGAAGGAAATGGTTCCCGTGAAATAACCCGTGATATAGCAGTTTCCGGCGGCGTCGTTGCAAATCGCAGTGGCAATATCGGTATTGGTGCTGCCGGCTTTCACCGCCCACAACCAATCGCCGTTATTATTCATTTTGGCCAGAAAGAAATCTTCATTGCCGGTGCTATTCATCACGGTGGCACCAAAGGTGATAGTGCCAGTGAACGCGCCTGCTACAAAGACATTGTGATTGCTATCTACCGAAAGGCCATAGCCCCAGTCGGCCACAGCACCGCCTGCGCTCTTCACCCAGGCGCATTCTCCAGCGCTCGAAAGTTTGGCCACGAATACGTCATAATCGCCATTGCTGCTTAGCTGATGTGTATCGAAATTGGCAGTACCGCGATAGATACCGGTCATAAATATGCTGCCATTACCGTCGGATAAAATATTGTAGCCATAATCATGCTCGGTGCCGCCATAGGCCTTTGCCCATTCGAAATTGCCAGCGGTGCTTAGCTTGGCCACGAAAATGTCCATATTGCCAAAGCAATTCAGATTGATCGGAGGAATTGCGCTATCCACGGAATTAAAAGCCGCAGCGTAAGAGAAACAACCGGTTACAAATACGTTTCCATTGGCATCCACCGCAATGGCATTGCTATAGTCGTATCTGGTGCCGCCAGCTTTGGTAGCCCACAGCCAATTGCCATTTGCATCCAGCTTGGCAATAAAGATATCAGACATCCCGGTGCCCGTCAGCGTGGTTGCTCCAAACGTGGCAGAACCATTAAAATAACCCGTGATATAGACATTGGAAGCACTATCCAAAGCCACCGAATAACCCCAATCCACGTTGGGACCGCCATCGGTAGGCCCGCCACAACGCTTTGCCCACAGCCAGTTGCCATTGGTATCCATCTTGGCCACATAGGCATCATAGCCGCCAGCGCTGCTAAGAGTGATATTTCCAAAAGTAGCAGTATCACTAAAATAACCTATCACCACATTATTGCCGGCGCTGTCCGTAGCGATATCTTTACCGCTGTCGTTATATATTCCGCCTGCCTTAGCGGCCCATAGCCATTCGGCATTTTGCGCAAAAGCAAGCGATACAGTCATTAGCATCACAGTGCAGAGCAGAATCACCTGGATTCTCTTCATAATTCCTCCCATGAAATTATACGCTTAGAGCTTTGTAATTACGGTGCAGTATTATGTCAAGAACAATTTCACCGCAAGCTCCGAAGCTCGGATATCATTGTTTGATATTGCAGGGTCTTTGCCTGCACCTTCCATTTACCAAAGTATTCACTCGCTAACCAGTAACAATTCTAATTACTTATCATGCGATGCCCATGCGACCACCGGGCGTTTGCATGGGCATCGCATGGTCACCACCTGGAAGAGAATGTGGAACGATACTGGTTTCAACTAATTACCCACTTCGTTTGAAAGACAGCCATAAATATACTATATTAATGAAGGTAAGCAACCATCGAATGCTTTGACTTGACAAAAAGGCCACAGAAAAAAGCTATGGTGTCATGATCAAGCAACATAAAGCCCTGGCTCTGTTTTCTGGCGGACTGGATAGTCTGCTGGCCGTTAAATGGATGGAAAGCCGCGGATACACGGTTTACCCGGTGTATTTCAGCGCGCCCTATCTGAAGGCGGAGCGTGCTCTGAAATCGGCAGAAGCGAATGGTATAAGCCTGAAAGTAGTGGATTTCTTTGCAGAGCATTACCCCGTGGTTAAAAACCCAGTGTGGGGCAGAGGCAAGGGCCTTAATCCCTGCGTGGATTGCCATGCCCTGATGTTTCAGATGGCAGCGCAACTGCTTGCCGAATATGGCGCATCCTTTCTCATTTCCGGGGAAGTTCTGGGGCAAAGACCTATGTCGCAAACCAAGAACGCCCTGGCCAAGGTTTCCGCGATGAGCTCAGTGCGCGATTTGATCGTGCGTCCCTTATCGCAATTGTTATTACCCGATACCACCCCTATTAAAGAGGGCTGGGTGGATAGAGATGACCTTTTGGCGATAAATGGCCGCAGCCGTGAAGCTCAATTTGCTCTGGCAGTTAAATTGGGGATAAACGTTTTTCCCGCTCCGGCAGGGGGATGCCTTTTAACAGACCGCAACTACTGCCTGCGTTTAAGCGATCTGATGGAGCATGGCCAGGATGATCTGGAAAGTATGGAATTGCTGCTTTATGGACGTCATTTCAGGCTGAACGAACATAACAAGCTGATCATCGGCAGATACGAAAGCGATAATAATTACCTTCAAGAGCATTGTCGCCAGGGGGTTACCCTTGATGCAAAGAACTGTAGCGGTCCCTGGGGAGTGATCACCGGCCTGCCGCTAAGCGAGGCGGATCTTAATCTGGCCCTGGGAATCTTTCTTTATTACAATTCCAAGGCGCAGCATAGAGATGAAGTAGTGGTTAATAACCTCTATAACCAAGATACTTATACCATGATAGCTGATAAATTGGATAAAGATACGATACGTAAGTATCATATATCACATGATTAATGAATGTATTGGTGCACGTATTGGCGCATTCCAATGCGCCACGAGAATGGCGATTAGGAAACCACCAAAACGAAAGAGGAAAGAATGCTTAAGATAGAATCGGTTGTATTGCTGCCTATGTATGAAACCAATACCTGGCTTTTATATGATGATAGCAGCCATGAAGCGCTGATCATCGATCCTTCCGCTCCTTCCGCGGATTTTCAGAAGCGGATCGAGAGCTTGGGATTAAAGCCAAAAATGGTGATAAATACCCACGGACATGGCGATCACATTGGGGGAAACAGCTATTTTGCGGAAGCATTCGGCATTCCCGTTGCTATCCATGCGGATGATGCCATCATGCTCACCGATAATCGCCGGAATATGAGCGAATATATGGGCCTGCCGCTAAGCCTGAACGCGCCGCAAGTAATTATAAACGATGGAGATATCATTGAACTGGGGAACTATCAAGTGAAGGTGATCCACACTCCTGGCCATACCCCGGGAGGAATCTGTCTTTTGGCGGATAAGTATCTGATCAGCGGCGATACCCTCTTTCAGCAGAGTATCGGGCGAACCGATTTCCCCAGGGGAAGCCATAGCCAAATAATCAGTTCTATAAAGGATAAGCTCTTTATTCTGGATGATGATACGA
Organism: Candidatus Cloacimonadota bacterium; assembly: GCA_017996595.1. Lineage (GTDB taxonomy): Bacteria > Cloacimonadota > Cloacimonadia > Cloacimonadales > Cloacimonadaceae > Cloacimonas. The sequence goes on along the minus strand of JAGOGT010000008.1, from coordinate 199 downwards.
TGGTTTTTCCGGGCCATGGACCGGCCACGGCGATAGGGCTGGAAAAGGCCAATAACCCCTTTGTACGATAGGAGATAAGGTGAATAGAGTACTAATTCTGGATTTTGGTTCCCAATACACGCAGCTTATTGCCCGCGTGATCAGGGCGCAGCATGTATATTGCGAGATTCATCCTTATAATTGGTCTGAGGCTCAGATC
>JAGOGT010000241.1 GCA_017996595.1 Candidatus Cloacimonadota bacterium | reverse complement strand
GGCACTTTGGCACTTCCCCTCCGTAACAGCTCATTAACCTTTTATCCTCAAACCCAAAAAAAGCATTGACGCTATTCCCTATCAAAAAAAGGTGTAGCATAAGGTGAAACATTAGAAATATGGAAAGAATCATCATCGCTATCGATGGCCCTGCCGCCTCAGGTAAAAGCACTACTGCCAAGCTTTTGGCCAAAAAGCTGGATTATACCTACCTGGATACAGGCGCTATGTATCGTGCCTGCGCTTTGCAGGCCATGCGGCAAGGCATTGCTCTGGAAGATCGCGCTGCCATTTCCGCGATGATGGATACCCTTGAAATCAAGATCGAGCAAGGCACAGAGGGTAATTTAATCTATCTTTCCGGCGAAGATATCAGCGCTGCCATTCGCACTCCCGAAGTTTCAAATATGGCCTCAGCCATTTCTGCCATTCCCGAAGTCCGCATCAAGATGGTGGAGCTCCAGCGCAGGCTGGGAGAAGCCGGAGGCGTGATTCTGGATGGCAGGGATATTGGCACCGTGGTTTTCCCCAATGCGCAGTGTAAGTTCTTTCTGGTGGCCGATATCAAAGCCCGTGCTATGCGTCGCTTTCTGGAGCTGCAAGCCAAAGGCATGGAAGTAAGCCTGGAACAGATCACTATGGATCTTGAAGCCCGGGACAAGGCAGATTCCTCCCGTGCCATGGCACCCCTCAAACCCGCGCCGGATGCTATCATTGTCGATACCGGCAAGCTGAGCATCAAAGGCCAGGTAAACAAGCTGTGGAAGATTATCCGCGCCAAGCTGGAGGAGCTGTGATCATCAGGCTTTCCCGCTTTTCCGGATATTGCTTTGGCGTGAAAAGAGCGGTGACCATGGCGCTCGAAGCCCAGAAAGAAAATGGCGAAGTATTTACGGTGGGGGAATTGATCCACAATCCTGCCACGGTGCAAGGTCTGGAAGAACGGGGGATCAAGGTTGCCGATGATCCCGCAGCCTTGAAGCATCAGACCGTGATCATTCGTTCCCATGGCATCCCCAAAAGTGAACTGGAATTGCTGGATGCAAATCATAACGCCATCATCGATGCCACCTGCCCCTATGTGAAGCGTACTCATGAGATTATACGCAACATGGTGGAGGAAGGCTATCCCGTTTGGATCATGGGCGATATCGATCATCCCGAAGTGCAGGGGATGCTGTCTTATGGCAATGCCAAAACCAAAGTGATCGCACCCGGAGCCAAGCCCGAAGCTTTATCTTCAAATCGCCTCTGTTTAATTGCCCAAACCACCAAGAAACTGAAAAACCTGGAAGAATTGGCATGCGAATTGCTTCCTAAACTGGTGGAATTGAGAGTTTTTAATACCATTTGCCTGGCAACCAGTCAACGCCAGGAAGAAGCGGTGAAACTGGCCAAGCAAAGCGACATCATGATCGTGGTGGGGGGGCATAATAGCTCCAATACCCGTTCCCTGGCAGCTTTGTGCGCTCAGTATTGCCCTACTTACCATATCGAAACTGAAGCGGAATTACCTGAACTGGAGCTGGGAGAGGATTTGCGAATCGGCATTGCGGCCGGAGCATCCACGCCCGAAGAGACCATAATAGAAGTTTTTAATAGAATCAAAGACAAAAGTGGGGATAGCCACTATGCCACAAGCATCGCGGATATTCCCTTGTTTAAGGAGGAATCATGAAAGATCATGATCAAAACCCAGTTGAACCTGAAGTTTTGGAAACAGAGCTTGGGGAAAACACGACGTCAATACCAACAATTGAAGACAACGAAGCTTCAATTGCCGCCCCCGAAGTAGAAGCCGAACCGGTAGAGCCTGAAGCAGCCCAGGAAGCCCAGGAAGCGCCTGTGCCAGAGCCAGCTCAAGAACCCGCAGCAGCCATGTCCGAGAATGAACCCGAACCTCAAAAACCCGAGGTGGAAGCGGTTCCCGAAATCACTGAACCTATAGTAACCAAGCCCCCGGTTCCGGAAGCTCCTGCCAAAGAGCTGTCTCCGGATGAAAAGGAACGCCAGGCGATGCTTTCCATGTATGAAGAATCCTTCTCCAATTTCAAGAAGGGAGAGATCATCGAAGGCACCATCGTGGATATTTCCGACAAAGAAGTACGGGTGGACATTGGATTCAAGTCCGAAGGGGTTATCCCCATTTCCGAATTCGCCTACAGCGGCGTGCCCGAAAAGAACACCGTGGTGAGAGTTTTCATCAACGAAGTGGAGAATAACGAAGGCAAACTGCTGCTCTCCAAGAAGAAAGCGGATTACACCCTGAATATCGAACGCATCAAAAACGCCTATGCCGATGGTGGAGTGCTGAATGGCTCTATCCGCCGCAGAGTGAAAGGTGGCATGATCGTGGATATTCTGGGCATCGAAGCTTTCCTCCCGGGTTCACAGATGTCCCTGAAGCCCATTCCCAATCTGGATCAATTCATTGGTAAGGAACTCAGCTTCAAGGTAGTGAATATCGACGAAGAACACCGCAATATCATCCTTTCCCGCCGTGCCGTTTTGGAAGAAGAAGCCTTGATCAAACGCGAGGAACTGCTCTCCAAGCTGCAAATCGACAGCGAACTGGACGGGGAAGTGAAGAATATAACTCAATATGGCGCCTTTATAGATCTGGGCGGAATCGATGGCCTCTTGCACCTCACCGATATGAGCTGGGGCAAGATCAATCATCCCTCCGAAATGCTGCAGATCGGCGATAAGGTGAAGGTTAAGGTCATCAATTTTGATCCTGAAACCAATAAAATCTCCCTGGGCCTGAAGCAACTCGTCCCCCATCC
>JAGOGT010000240.1 GCA_017996595.1 Candidatus Cloacimonadota bacterium | reverse complement strand
TCTCGCCTATAGGCACACCGGGTTTCTTTCTGTGCCTGATCTATCGAAGTGCAATATCCATTCCATTTAGGGCAGTTTGTTGCTTCGTTACTCCCCCTGCCAAACCCGAAGCGGGTGGTTTCCTGCTACTTTCATCCTCTGCATATTCTTCCGGTACTGCGATATGGGGTTGGTAAGGGAGAGTGCTTGGGACAAGGCTCACCTTCAAACCAAGTGGTAAAAAAAAAGTAATGCCGGCTCCAGGGATGCCCAGAATACAACGAAGTAACAAATAGAGACATAAGCACTCAATATGTCAATGCACTTTGAACTCGCCTCAGCCGGGAAGAGAATGCTACATAAACAGTTACCATGAGATGCCCATGTGATCCCCGGGCAATTACATGGGCATCGCATGGTCATCACATGGACAAGTGCTTCGAAAGGCAGTTATTTTTCTAATCACTAAGTTCGAAAGAGAGCCGGGAAACATCACAGCTCAGAATTATATTGACAAAATGGCTGTAACTCTAAAGAAAGCTTTGAGGTGGGGGTGATATGAGCTCCCATAAAATTCAAGTTAGAGGTATACATGATACCATTATTGTGGTTTATAGCGCCATTTGGTGCTGTTGCAGCGTTAGTATTTGCTTCGATTTTCTTTTATCAGGTAAAGGGATTTGATCCCGGCACTCCCAGAATGCAACAGATTGCAGGCTATGTTCGCGAGGGGGCTTTTGCCTATCTAAGACAACAATACAAGGGCGTAATCATCTTCTTTATCTGCGCCTTCATTGTCTTCCAGATCATGGCTTGGGGTCTGCATGTATTGCATTGGCTTGTGCCCTGGGCTTTTTTAACCGGTGGATTTTTCAGCGGTTTAGCCGGATACATTGGCATGAATATGGCCACTTTGGCTTCCAATCGCACCGCTCAGGCTTGCACCACCAGTTTGAATCGGGGCCTCAAGGTTGCCTATCGCGCGGGGAGTGTGATGGGTTTAACCGTGGTTGGCCTGGCGCTTATCGATATCTCTGCCTGGTTCTTCATTCTGAACACGTTAAATTTCCCTCTGCATCAGATCACCGTGATCATGCTCTCCTTTGGGATGGGGGCGTCCACTCAAGCGCTTTTTGCACGTTTGGGCGGTGGCATCTTTACCAAGGCTGCCGATGTGGGTGCGGATCTGGTGGGCAAAGTGGAAGCCAATATTCCCGAGGATGATCCCCGTAATCCCGCTACCATCGCGGATAATGTGGGTGATAACGTTGGTGACGTAGCCGGGATGGGCGCTGATTTATACGAATCCTATGCGGGCTCGATACTGGCTACTGCCGCCTTGGGCATGAGTGCTGTAGCCATGATGGGTCCTGGTTTCTCTGATTGGGCGATAAATTTTGTGGTGGCTCCGATGATTTTGGCCGGAATTGGCGCGCTTTTATCGATCATCAGCATTTTTGTGGTGAGCACTAAAGAAAGCGCGGGTACCAAGGAACTGATGTTTGCGCTGAATAAAAGCGTATATCTCAGCTCGGTATTGATCGCCATTGCCGCTTTCTTCATCTCCAAAGCGCTGCTCCCTCCGGATTATTACTTCGGGGTGTTTATTTCCACGGTGATTGGCTTGGCAGCGGGAGTGCTGATCGGAACTTTCACGGAACTTGATACATCCCATAGCTATAAACCTACCCGCAGAATTGCCGCACAGGCTGAATTTGGCCCGGCTACGGTGATTCTGGAAGGGCTTGCCGTGGGGATGCGTTCCACTGCAGCGCCGGTAATCGTAATCGTAATCGGGATCATGGCGGCTTTTATCTGCAGCCATGGATTTTCTTCCATCGAGATGGGTCTCTATGGCATCGGCTTCGGTGCTGTGGGAATGCTGGCTACTTTGGGAGTTACTCTGGCGATGGACGCCTTTGGTCCCATTGCCGATAACGCCGGTGGTAATGCGCAGATGAGTGAGCTTCCCGAACATGTTCGTGAAATGACGGATAATCTTGATTCCGTGGGTAATACCACTGCCGCCACAGGCAAGGGCTTTGCCATCGGCAGCGCGGCCCTAACGGCGATGGCTCTGCTGGCTGCCTATCTGGAAGAAGTGCGGGCAGGGCTTACCCTGATCGGTGAAAGAGCCGGAAAAGTGCTGTTCCTGAATATTCACTATGGCAATAACCTTTCGGAAAAAGTGGAGGTTAGTAAGGCCTCAGTAGCGGATTTTATAAATTACTTCCAAATTAATGTGCTGAATCCCAAGTTCCTTATGGGTATCTTTATTGGCTCCATGGTAGCCTTTGTATTCTCGTCATTAACCATCAGAGCGGTGGGACGTGCTGCCGGACAGATGGTGAAAGAAGTGCGCCGTCAGTTCAAAGAAATACCCGGAATAATGGATGGAAGCGGTACTCCGGACTATGCCAGATGCGTTAAAATCTCCACCGTGGGCGCGCAGAATGAAATGCTGCTGCCGGCTTTGGTGGGTATTCTTTCGCCCATTATTACAGGTTTGATATTTGGCATCGCGGGAGTGCTGGGCATCCTCGTAGGTGCTTTGTCCACTGGCTTTGTGCTTGCTGTGATGATGAATAATAGCGGTGGCGCCTGGGATAATGCCAAAAAGTATGTGGAATCAGGCGAACACGGCGGTAAAGGCTCCGAACCTCACAAAGCTACGGTGGTAGGGGATACGGTTGGTGATCCCTTCAAGGATACAGCCGGACCCTGCATCAATATTCTTGTGAAGCTGATGAGCATGATATCCATTGTTTTTGCCGGCTTGATAGTTACCTATGCCCTGAAAGTGGAAACCATCAATGCGCCCTTTAGCAATGCCGATCTGCC
>JAGOGT010000239.1 GCA_017996595.1 Candidatus Cloacimonadota bacterium | reverse complement strand
ATGCGCTGGTGCTGCAGGGCTTTTATCAGGGCAGTTTCATCTACTATTGCGCCACGAGCGGTATTGATCAGCACTGCGGTTGCTTTCATCAGGCCAAATTCGCGCTCAGCAATCAGGTGTTTGGTTTCGGGAGTGAGGGGAGCATGAATGCTGATGATATCGGCTTCTTTCAGCAAGTCATCCAAAGCCACGGCTTGAGCGGCAAAAGGAAGGGAAGCCTGTATTGGACGGAGATTATGATACAGGATCTTCATGTCAAAGCCGGTGGCACGTTTGGCTACAGCCTGGCCAATGCGTCCCATGCCAATTATTCCCAGGGTTTTATGGTGGATATCCTGACCCAGCATCAGCATGGGTTCCCAGGAGCGGAATTTACCGGCACGCAGGTAGATATCGCTTTCCACAGTGCGCCGGCAAGCCGCCATAATCAAGGCCCAGGCAAGGTCGGCAGTGCTTTCGGTTAATACTCCGGGAGTGTTGCACACGGCGATGCCTTTGGAGGTGGCATAATCCACGTCGATATTATTGTAGCCCACTGCGTAGCTGGAGATCACTTTCAGGTGCGGGGCGCTGTCCATAAGCTCTTTATCGATGGTATCTGTCAACAGGCATAACAGCGCCGTGGCGTCCTTAACTCCGCTTATTATTTCTTCCGGGCTAAGGCTGCGGTCGTGGGGATTTACGCGCAGTTCGAAGACCTCAGCCAGACGATCCAGAGCCGGCTGCGGAATGGCGCGGGTAACGAAGATGATCGGTTTCATATCATTAAATCCTTATATGTTCTTGATTACAATAGTTATAGCTATTGCGGCCAGGGTGGCATAGTTTGATATTCAGTCAAGGGATAATGCAAAAAAACCGAATGAATTCGGTGGACCGACCGAATGAATTCGGTGTTCCTGGAGGCAAAAGGCTTCCATACATTAACATCATTTATTCATCCTCATCCACTAAGGAGCCTCCTATGGATTTCATTGGAGGCTCATAGCCGGATGATGAGCAACGGCCGATATGGGTTTAGGGAAGGATTTGACTGGGGCTTTGGGAATGGAGCTAAGTGATTTCGTATCAGAAAGGAATCGGATAGCAGGGAGGGACTTAGATTTTCGGCATTAAGCAAGATTCAGTCCAGATGCAAGTATTTCTTGACAAAAAGGGGGGACTGATTAGATTAAAAACTATGATGGAAAAGCACAAGATTCGAGCGCAAAACCTCGTTAAAATATATGGGAAACGCACCGTGGTGAATGACCTGAGTATGGACATGACCCAGGGTGAGGTGGTAGGGATCCTGGGCCCCAATGGTGCCGGGAAAACCACCACTTTCTATATGATCATCGGATTGGCGAAGCCCAATGGGGGAAAGGTGTATTTTGACGACACGGATATTTCCCACAAGGCGATGTACAAACGTGCCAGGCTGGGCATGGGCTATTTGGCTCAGGCACCTTCTATTTTCTCCAAGCTGAGCGTGCAGGATAATATCCTGGCGATCTTGCAAACGCTGCGGATTCCCCGTAAGGAGCAGAAAAAGCGGCTGGCAGAATCGCTGGAAGAGCTGGGCCTCACACATCTGGCCAGGCAGAAGGCTTACACTTTGTCCGGAGGAGAACGGCGCAAACTGGAGATCACCCGCGCCCTGGTTACCAAGCCTACGTTTATCTTTATGGACGAGCCTTTTGCCGGCGTGGATCCCATTGCTGTGTCCGATATTCAGGATATCATCGGCAAATTGCGGGACAAGGATATCGGGGTGATGATCACTGATCATAACGTGATCGAGACTTTGAAGATCGTGAATCGTGCCTATATTATCTATCAAGGCAAGATCATCGTGTCCGGAACTTCGCTGGAACTGATTAACGATGAGAAGGCCAAAGAGCTATATCTGGGAGACAGATTCCTGGATAGTCCCTTCGGGAAAAGCGGTTAAGAAGAATGGATCAATATCTATCCCTGAGGCAAAAGCAAGAGCTGGCCCTGAAGCCCAAGATGCTGCAGTCGCTGAAGATGCTGGCGCTGCCGATTCTGGAGCTGGAAAGCTATATCAAGCAGGAATTGGTGAATAACCCCCTGCTGGAGCTACGCGAGGAGAAGGATGAGGATGATATTGACGAACGCAATTTTGAGCAATCGACCCCAGAAAGTAAGGCCAATCTGGAAGAAAGCGATGAGATAACCCCTCATTGCGAAACGCTTTCCGAGGCCAAAGAGCTCACCGAGATTCTGGATCAATGGAATGACTATCATTCCGGATATGAATCCTGGCATTCCGATGCGGATTCGGAGCAGACCGAATCGCTGATCCGCTTCGAGGAAAATGGCAAGGAGAAATTCCTGGAGCAGCTCTATCCCCTCGATCTGCCGGAAAACGAAGTGGATTACATTACCGATTTGCTGGATAGCTGCGATATCTATGGCTTTTTACCACCCGGATATAATATCATAAATTTGGGACGCAAGTACCATCTGAGTGCCGCGCAAAGCGACGAACTGCACAATCTGGTGCTGCAGCTAAGCCCCAAGGGAATCACCGCCCGTAGCATCAGTGAATGCCTGATGGCACAGCTAAGCGAAGAGCAAAAGGAAAATCGCATCATCTGCGGGATGGTTTGCGAAGAATTTGAAAATCTCATCCACCGCCGCTATCAGAAGCTGGCCTCGCATTTTGGCGTTTCCGAAGAAACCATCATGGCCCTGCGGGAACAGATCGCCAAGCTCGATCCCAAGCCGGGGCTAAGGATTCTGGCTACCAGTGCGGCCTTTGTGTATCCCGATGTTACCCTGAAAATTGTGGATGGGGAATATGTGGTGATCATTAATGA
>JAGOGT010000238.1 GCA_017996595.1 Candidatus Cloacimonadota bacterium | reverse complement strand
TGGCAAGGCCTTCGAAAATACCCATCTGAAGCTCATTGCGGGGGAGATTAACCGCGTGTATGAAGATTATTATCCCAAGAGTGGCGCTGGATATGGACGCATGGAAGTGGCCATGGAAGCTGACGGAATGGCACCCTCATTCGAGGAAAAAGCCTTCCATGATTTCCACATGTACACCCTGGATCAAAAGGTGTCCTTCGCCAATAACCAGACCAAGCAGCTGGAGCTTTATGCCCCGCAGACCATCAAAGCCCGCGCCGAATATGAATATCCCGTGTATAATAACGCCGTGAAAAGCATCATCAAATTCACAAATACCGCCGAAAATGGTGCCGGAAAGCCCATGCCCAAGGGTACGATAAAGGTATATAAGCAGGACACGGATACCAATCTGGAATTCATCGGCGAAGACAGGATCGACCATACTTCCAGGAACGAGGAAGTAGCCATCAATACCGGCAACGCCTTCGATCTGGTGGCCTCCACGCTGGTGAAAGAATCCAAGCAGATCAATAACCGCACCACAGACCGCCTGCTGCAGATTACCCTGAAAAACAATTCTGCCTCCAAAAAGACGATCAACGTTATCCATCAGCTTTCCACCAATTCCCGCATCCTGGAAAGCGACCGTAAATACACCAAAGATACCAACGAAAAACTAAGCTTCCCAGTGGAGATTGAGCCCGATAAGCAGGTGATCTTCACCTTTAAAGAACGCACCGAGTACTAATTATGCGCGATAGAAGCCTTACCGATATCGTTGGCCTGCAAAGGCAAATGCTGAAGCTGCTGGGCGAAGTGTCCGCGCTTACCAATAGCCCCTTTGCCATCGAGGAAGCCATCGATGAAGTGTGGCATCCCAAGTGCGATGTGTTTCAAACCGATAGCGAGTGGGTTGTGGTGGCAGAACTGGCAGGCGTGGAAAAGGACGAGATAAGTATCTCCATTTCTCCAGAGTATCTGCGCATCAGTGGTTCCCGCAGTTTTCCCGCCACAAACTGCCCGCTTAGCTATTATAACATGGAAATCGAAACCGGAAAGTTCGACCGGCGCATCTATTTCCCCGATCTCTCCCTGGATAAAGACAAGCCCCGGGTAACCTATATCAATGGCATTCTGCGCATTGCCTTCACCTTTGCCCCGATTGTGGAGAGAATTATACCGGTGTCGTGAGGTTACAGGTGTCAGGTTACAGGTTTCAGAAGTGGAAAAGTGGAATAGTGACACCCAATTCATTCATATAGTTGCAACGGAAGCCAATCATTAATGGCTAGTGGTTAATGGCACAGCTCGCAGACTGGGCTGAAACCTGTAACCTGAAACCTTAATTGCTCTCTTTTGCTCTTTTACTCTATGTTAGCTTTTCAAAAATAATAGAACACGGATGACTGGATGCACAGGATTAAGGGGATTTTCTCTCTTTTCTCTTTTACTCTTTGTTAGCTATTCCTCTGCTTTTCTCTTTCCTGCTCTGCTTTTCTCTGTGTTAAAAAAAACTATACCCTTACCTGAAGTACCTGTTCAAACACCCGCTTATTCACCTCAATGATCGTTTCCAGATCTGGTTCGGCGATCACTTCCTGCCTATCGAGGGCCAGGGAAACATGATCGATGATCTGCAAGAAGCCGATCTTACCCTCCAGAAAGAGCCTGGAAGCCCCTTCCACGGCCGCATTGATCACGGTGGGATGGATTCCTCCCTGTTCTGCAGCCTGCAATCCCAGATAGAAAAGGGGATAGCGATGGGGATCGATCTCGCGGAACGATAAAGACGGCAAGCTGCCAATGCGGGTTTGCACCAGCTTGGAAGGCCTTCTTTCGGGATAGGACAAGGCATAGAGAATGGGCAGTTTCATATCGGGAACGCTTAGCTGTGCCAGGAATGAGCCATCCACAAATTCCACCAGGGAATGAATGATGGATTGGGGATGAATCACCGCTTCGATCTGGCTATAAGGCATCTCAAAAAGCCAATGCGCCTCCATCACTTCCAGGGCCTTATTGAACATCGTGGCGGAATCCAGGGTAACCTTAGCGCCCATACTCCAATTCGGATGCGTAAGCGCTTGCTGCGGAGTGATATCCTTAAATTCCTGCAGGGGCAGATCGCGAAATGCGCCTCCAGAAGCTGTGATGTGTAAACGCTGAATTTCGCTGTGGGGATGAGTGCCAATCGCCTGAAAGATGGCGCTATGCTCGCTATCCACAGGGATAATCGGCTGCCGGTGAGGGATTTTGGTAACCAGATGCCCTGCCATAACCAGGGATTCTTTATTGGCCAGAGCCAGCTTTTTACCTCTCTGCAATATGGCAAAAGTGCTTTTTAGCCCTGCTGAACCGCTGATAGCATTGATGGCGATGTCATAATCTTCTGTTTGCAGCAGCTTCAGCAGTTCCGCTTCGCCAAAATGGATGCTTACCTGGGGATTATCTTTGCAGATCTGTCTCTGTAAGGCAGGATCGCTGATCCCTGTAAGCACGATAAGCGGTATGCGGCATTCCGTGGCAATGCTGATCAGCCTGGCATAGTCGCGATGCGCCGCTGCCAGCACAATGCTGATACCCTGCTCTTTAGCTACTTCCAGGGTGGAAGTACCGATGGAGCCGGTAGCCCCCAAAAGGCAAAGCCTGGTATTTACCATTGATAGCTTACGGAAAGCCTTTGTGAATAGCCTAAGCCCTCTGGTGACGCGCTGCGGAAGGCGTAATTGATCCCGAAAACCTTGTATTTCACTCCCAATCCCGCGGTGAAGGCATCGATGTCATATCCGGCCATCACTTTCAGGGCTGGAATCGGAGCAATCGCCATGCCGGCATGCAGATCAGCCCCCA
>JAGOGT010000237.1 GCA_017996595.1 Candidatus Cloacimonadota bacterium | reverse complement strand
TCATGCTGCAGCTCTCGGATGCCAAGGCGAAGCTATTCGAGGATCTGGAAGCGCAGAAAAACAGCTGGGAGATGGAACTTAACCGCGTCTTCAGCTTTCTGGATACCCTGGGAGCAGATTTTGTGGGCAACTACTTCGTGTATTACGACGATGATGATGTGATCCCCTATGTGCTGTTGGGAACCGCCGCCACCTATATTGTGAATAAGCTGCATCTGCCCACGATCATGCTGAAATATCACAATGGCGACACCGTTTGCGAAGGCCGATGCCAGGAAGGATTTAACATGGTGGATGCCTTCACCTATTGCAAAGAGCATCTTAAGCAGTATGGCGGACACCCACGGGCTGCGGGATTTACCATGCTTCCCGCAAATTACGACAATTTTATGGAATGCTTCAATAACTTCCTGGAGCAGAATTACCATAGCCATAATGCATACGATGCCCAAGCCTGGGAAGCCGAGATCAGAACCGAGGATCTCACTGAAAAGAACTGGCGATCCCTGGAAGTGCTGCTGCCGTGGGGTCAGATGAATCCCGAGCCGGTGGTGATGATCCGCAATACCAGCCGTCAAAAGCTTTTGGGATACCTTTCCCTGGATAATGGCGGCACGGAATTACCCGGGAATCATATCGTGGACGTGGTGGCCACCTGGAAAACAATGGGAATGCTGAAAGTGATCTCCTGGAAGGAACAACATGTCTGAACGGGACTGTGGGAACGATGAAGAAGCCGCACCTTAGCGAGACCCTTAGGAAATCAATACATCTGGGATCTTTGGTGATTCCCCTCAGCTATCGCTATGTGATCGGCTTTGATAATCGCCGCCTGGCCTTTTCGCTGCTGCTGCTGGCTTTCACCATCAGCCTGATAGTGGAATTCTACCGCTTCTGGCAGCGGGATTTTCGGCGCACTTTTCATCGCGTTTTCGGCACCATTCTGCGCCGGCACGAGATGAAGGACTTCACTGGCGCTACTTATATGCTGTTTTCTTCCCTGCTCTGTGTGGCCTTTTTCAGTCCGCCTATTGCTTCCGGTGCCATCGCTTTACTTTCGGTAGGCGACACCTTTGCTGCTTTGGTGGGAATGAATTTTGGCAAACGCCGCTTTGGCAAGCTGGGGAAAAGCCTGGAAGGCAGCCTGGCCTGTTTTGTCAGCGGCCTCGTCTTTGGCATTCTGTGGCTGCAAAATCCCATTCTGGCTCTTACGGGAGCGCTGGCTGCCACAATTGCCGAATTGATCAATATCCCCGTGGATGATAATCTGCGGATTCCCCTGATCTCGGGAATGGCCATGACCCTGATGCAGATCATTATCTGAAGGAACGAGAAATGAAGCTTTCTTTTGTAATCCCCGTGCTAAACGAGATCGATTCTCTGGAAATTCTGTATCGCGAAATTCTGGCTAATTGCCGGGAATATGAATATGAGATCATCTTTGTGGACGATGGCTCCTCTGATGGCGGGTTTGCAGTGATGGAAAAAATGGCACAATCTGATTCCCGGCTGAAGCTGATACGCTTTCGCCGCAATTTCGGCAAAGCGGCAGCCCTGCAAATTGGCTTTAACATAGCCTGCGGAGATATCGTATTTACCATGGATGCCGATCTGCAGGATAATCCCAAAGAGATTCCCAGCTTTTTACAGAAGCTGGATGAGGGTTATGATCTGGTTTCGGGATGGAAGAAGCGCCGGCATGACCCCTGGCACAAAACTATCCCCTCCAAGCTGTTTAATTATGTTACTGCCAAGTACTTTCGTTTGAAACTGAATGACTTCAATTGCGGATTCAAGGCTTATCGCCTGCCCCTGGTGAAGGAACTGAATATCTATGGCGAAATGCACCGCTATATCCCCGCCCTGGCAAACGCCCTGGGTTATCGCGTGGGAGAAATAGCCGTGGAACACCGGGCTCGCAGCTTTGGTAAAAGTAAATATGGCATCGAGCGCTACCTGCGGGGATTCTTTGATCTGATGACTGTGAAGATGATCACTCAGTACATCAAAAGCCCGCTCTATCTTTTTGGCCGCGTTGGTATCTTCTCCACCATGCTGGGCTTGGGAGTTACGCTCTACCTTTCGATTTTGAAGATATTCTGGGGACAGCCCTTGTCCAACCGGCCCTTGTTATTCCTGGGGATGCTTTTAATCTTGGGAGGATTGCAATTCATCTCTTTGGGACTGATCTCAGAGTTGATTGTGAACCGGTTCAAGCAGGGCAGCAAACTCCCGGTGTCAATCAGGGAAACCCGCAATCTCGAGGATCAGCATACCCCGACCAAGGATAGCAATGAACCAGCTTGAACGCTTTTTCCTGGGAAAGTATATGAAAGCCCCTAAACGCCATTTGGGGCGTTTCAGTTTTATCTTTATGATCCTGGGCATCATTCTTTCCGTGGGAATCTTGAGTGCTGGGTTGAATCTCTTTTCGGGATATGAGCAAAGCCTGCGGGAAGTGCTGCTGGGTTCTTTTCCCCATGCCGTGGCTCAGGATGCTTTTGGCGGTAGCTTCACTCCCGAAGAAGCGCATCGCATCACCCAGCAAATCACCAATAATTCCAACGTTGCTTCCGTAATCCCCATGATCTCCTCCTCCGTGATGACCCGCAGCGATAACAAAACCCAGGGAGCAAGCCTTGCTGCTTACGATTTTGAGCCAAATACCCACCTCCCCTTTAGCAAGTATATCACCAAAGGCAAAGCTGAGCCTGGCTCCGGTGAAGTGTTGCTGGGCAAATATCTGGCCAGAGATTTAGGAGTAAGCCTGGGTGATAGTATCACCATTATGTACCCCCAGTTAAACCGCATTTCAGCCCTCGGGATGTTTCCT
>JAGOGT010000236.1 GCA_017996595.1 Candidatus Cloacimonadota bacterium | reverse complement strand
TATTCCAATACCGGCGGTCAGGCCAGCAAATCCACCCCTCTGGGTTCCATTGCGCGCTTTGCCGAAGCCGGAAAGAACACCAATAAGAAAGACCTGGGGATGATGATGATGAGCTATGGCTATGTTTATGTAGCTTCCATCGCCATGGGTGCCAATAAGAATCAGGCGCTGCAAGCCATTCAGGAAGCGGAAGCCTATCCCGGCCCCAGCATCATTATCGCCTATGCTCCCTGCATCAATCATGGCATCGACATGAGCATGAGCCAAAAGCATGAAAAGATGGCCGTGGATGCAGGATACTGGCTGATGTATCGCTACAATCCGCTTAACAAGCTGCAGGGCAAGAATCCTCTTACTCTGGATAGCAAAGAGCCCACCCTCAGCGTGCAGGAATTCCTGGATGCCGAAAATCGCTATGCCCGCCTGAAAGTGATCTTCCCCGAAAGAGCCAAAGAACTGAATGCCAACGTGGGTACCTTCTTCAAGGAAAGATACCTGGCCTACAAAAAACTAACTCAAGACTAAATAATATGCCTGAATCAGGGCGGGATTTTCTTCCCGCCCTTTTTGCTATCCCATATAAAACTAATTGCCTTCAGGCACATAGAGAATTATACTTTCAGTAATACTGATTGAGGAGTACTGATGGTTCAGGACGTACCCGGCTTTCATGAATTCATGCCCGAACAGGTGTGGAAATGGAAGCTTTTGGAACAGAAGCTCGAGAGGATTTTAGCGCTCTATAACTATCAGGAAATCCGCCTCTCGGTGCTGCAGGATTACCATGTTTTGCACCAGGGTATCACTGCCCTGATGCAGGGTTCGGAAGCGGATAATGCCGTGGAGAAAGTACTCTCCATTTGCCAGCCGGATGATCAGCTCAGCCTCCTCAGCCTGCGTCCCGAAGGCACCATCAGCGTGCTCCATCATACCGCCAGGATCATCAATCCCGGAGAAATCCATCGCTTTTACTACAGCGGTCCCATGTTCCGCAAAGCTCCCCTGCCCCAGCAGATGGAATATTATCAACTGGGCGTGGAACTGCTGGGCAGCGACAGCGTGTTGTCCGAAAGCGAAGTGATCAGCCTGGGCATGAAGATTTGCCATGAATTGAACCTGAAAGACGTGCGCCTCGATCTGAATAGTTATGGCTGCTTCAAATGCCGCGAGAAGTTCTTTGCCGATCTGCGCCAGTATCTTGCCGAGCATAAGGCTGATTACTGCATAGAGTGTTTTAAGGAGCTATACACCAATCCCTTCAGCGATACCCGTTGCGATGATCCCAAGTGCCTGCACAGCGTGAAAGATGGCCCCAAAATCAGCGACTACCTCTGCCACGAATGCAAATCCAATTTCAACCGGCTAAAGAAAATCCAGGCCAATCTCGCCAATCGCTATCAGGTTAATCCCCATCTGTATAAGAATTTTGCCTATTATAACGAGACGGTATTCGACTTTGTGGTACCCCATAAAGGCCGGGATATCGTGATCGGCGGTGGTGGACGCTACGATTACCTCTCCGCCAAGATCACCGGCACCAGCATTCCTGCCGTGGGTTTTTACCTGAATCTGGACAGCATATTTGCCATTATGGACGAAAGCAAGCAGTTTCACCGAAACATCAGCGATTTTAGCACCTACATCTGCGCCCAGAGCGAAAATCTGGAAATGATGACCCTCCAGATCGCCCAGGAACTGCATAATAGTGGCATTAAAACTGTCCTTTCCCCGGATATCAGCAGCACCGAAACCGAACTGAAGCGCGCCACCGAGCAAAAGTGCTCGCTGATGCTGATCCTGCGCGAGGATAATATCCGCGAAGGCAAAATCATGATGCGCAATCTGGTGAAAGACAATCACGATTACATTGCCCTGAAGGATACCATTCCGGCGGTGATCCTGGCTCGCAAAGCCCTCATTCACGATTGATTTGCCCCATTGAGAATGACTTTATATATAAATAAGGAGACCCCATGCAATCAGTAATGACCCACCTCGCACCTGCAGCCATCGGCCCCTATTCTCAGGCCATCCTGAAGAATAACACGCTTTTCATTAGCGGTCAAATGGGCATCGACCCCAATTCCGGCGTAATGCCCGAAGGTTTTGAAGCCCAGACCAATATGGTATTCAGCAATATCAAAGCCATCCTCCAGGCCGCCAATATGGGCACCAGCCACGTAGTGAAAGTAACTGTATTCCTTAAGGATATGAATGATTTTGCCCAATTGAACGAAATCTATTCCCGCAATTTCAGCACTCCCTATCCTGCGCGTGAAGCCATTCAAGTGGCACGCTTGCCCAAGGATGCGTTAATCGAGATCTCCGTGATCGCCATGAGATAACGATGAGCATCACCACCAAAGGCGGAGATAAAGGCCAAACCTCCCTCTACACCGGACAGCGCGTGTGGAAAGACGATCTGCGGGTGGACGCCTATGGCACCCTGGACGAACTGGATGCCCTAATCGGCGAAAGCAGACATCACATCGCTTCCGAAGAAATCAAGCAAATCCTCTCCGGCATCCAGAAAAACCTCTACCGCGTGATGGGACAGCTTGCCACCAAGGACAGCAGCTACCCCTATCCCATTTGCGCCGTGGAAGTGGAAGAGATCACCACCCTGATCCGCGATTATGAAGCCAAATTGAATCTGAAAGGCTTCGTAATCCCCGGCACCACCATTCCATCCGCCAAGCTGGATATCTGCCGCACCGTGGCCAGAAGAGCAGAAAGAAGAGCAGTTGCCTTGGCTCGGAATGAAATAGTCCCGGAAGAATTGATGCAATTTATTAATAGACTATCGGATCTATTTTTTATATTAGCCCGTAGCATTGAAGC
>JAGOGT010000235.1 GCA_017996595.1 Candidatus Cloacimonadota bacterium | reverse complement strand
GCCGCCCAAAAATAGCAGGAAGGGTGCACGGGATGATCCCACACGCGTCCCAGATAGCGGATCAGCATCAGGGCAACTCCTACTCCCGCAAGCTGTTTGAAGGGATACTTGCATTCCGGCAATTGGGGATTAAGGATCGTGTAGGCATGGGGCAGCGATTCAGGCTGCACCAGGTGGTGATCAGTAACGATCACATCGCAGCCCAGAGCATTTAGCTTATCCACTCCACCCCGGGCACTGATGCCATTATCCACCGTGATCACCAGGGTATATCCTCCCTTTCGGACGTGTTCGATGAAGCCTGTTTGGATGCCATGCGGTTCCAGATTCCGATTCGGGATATAGTAATCATGCTTTTGATAGCCGCATGAATTTAAGAACTGATACAGGATGTAGGTGCTGGTGATGCCATCGGGATCATCGTGGCCAAAGATCACCAGCGGTTCGTTGTTATACAGAGCGGATTTCAGCCGGCTGGCAACTTCATCGATATTGGCAAAGAGCGCTTCATCGGGAAGCTGTTCCAGATTTGGTTCCAACTCATCTTCCGGAAACTTGCGGGCGATGAGCAATTGGCAAAGCAGATCAGGTTGTTTGTCTGCTGTATGGTCCGGTTCACTGGGAGCGGAGCAGTCCTGATCTCCGCTGCCCTGCACATTTTGCAGGTGTGAGCCCATTATTCGGTTTCCTCCTTCACGGGAATCTCGCGGGGCCGGGTGTTATCCTTGGCTCTGGAGATGATATCAAAGCCCGTGAAACCCAGCATCAGCATCAGGGAAGTATCGCTGAGGCCATTGGTATCCAGATTGCCCCGTTTCAGATACTGCAAGCCCAGATCGATTCTATTCACATCCCGTTTCAGGGGGAAGGTAAGCCCCATGCTCAGCGCCAATTCGTCGATATCATTGCCATCCCGATCGGGGAAAGCCAACTGGCGGTATGAAATTCCGGTGCGCATCGGCAGCTTCATAAAGGCGGAGCGATGCAGCTCCGGATCAGGCTCATAGGCCAGGCCCAATCCCGCTTTCAGAGTGTTGCGGTAGCTGCTGTTGATCTCTTCATGTGTTTCATAAGTAAGATCCGTGGCCACTTTAAATTGCGGATGCGGCAGCACGGTAATCCCCACATTGATCTGATGGGGAAGCTTGAATTCATAATCTTGTGATTCTTCGGTTTGATGGATGGTCTGGCGGGTCGATTCACCTTTCAGAGTAATTGCGGGAGTATAATGTGCCCCCACAGCCAGCTTCTTCCAGCTTTTCAGGATACCCAGGGTAAAGCCGATATTCTTGAAGTCTTTGATGAGCTTTTCTTCCGTATCAAAGCCGCCATAATTACCGGTTTGGGCAAACTTGCGGTTATCGTGGCCAAAATAGAAATTGCCGCTAATCCCTGCATTATAGGTTCCGAAATTAGCGCTGTAGATCAGATCTGCCTTGTAAAGGTATTTGTCCGCCACCTGAATTTCGATGGAACTATCGGGCAGCGCATGCTGATTGGTAACCACTCCGGAGGCATAGGAATTGAATTGAATTCCGAAGCGATGATTATTCACCGGCAGGCTTACATTGAAATAGGGGAAATCCAGCACATCATCCCGATAGCTTTCCTCAGCGCCCTCAAATTCCGAATCATACCAGGTATAGCCCATGATCAGGCCCGTGGCAAAGAGAGTGCGGTTATTGCGATTGTGCAAAGCCGGATTGGCATAGCCGGTATTATAGCGAAAGATATCGCTGCTACCGGTATCGCCCATTCCCAGGCTGTAAATGTCTTTTCCATAATTCTGACAGGGAAATCCATAGTATGAAAATATGGAATTTCCTGCGCTTAGTCCCGTTGCCAGCAGCACGAGGATGATCACAAGTAGGTTTTTCATTTTATATCCTTAGATTCTTTAAAGTCTATATTTTGCTATGCATTGTTCACCAGGGCTCAGGCTTTCTTGTGCCCGGCTTTGTGATGCACGGGTTTCACCGGATCGGGGGGAACGTGGAAGAAGCGGAGGGCGTTATTATAGGCCAGTTCCGCGATCTCATTGGGGGCCATTTCCTTCACTTCGGCAATCTTTTCCGCCACCAGATGCAGCAGCAGGGGCGAATTCCTTTTGCCGCGATGCGGATGGGGAGGTAGATAGGGACAATCGGTTTCGATCATAAACCGATCCAAAGGCACCAAACGGATCACATCGTCCAATTGCGAATTGGCATAGGTGATACTCCCTGTGAAGGAAATGTGCCAGCCCTCATCCAAAACCTGCTGAGCAAAGATGATATCTCCCGAAAAACAGTGAAATACCGCTTCCTTCACCCCTACCGATTTGAGAATCTGATAGCATTCCTGATGCGCCTGACGATCATGAACCACCACCGGCAGATCATATTCCACGGCCAGATGTGCCTGATTGGCAAATACTTCCCGCTGCACCGGATAGGGAGAGAGATTACGGAAAAAATCCAGACCGATCTCTCCAATTGCCAGCACCTTGCGTTCGCGTGCCAGTTTCTTTACCAGTTCCGCATCAAAATCCACCGCGTCATGAGGATGAAATCCCACTGTGGAAAATATATGCAAATGCTTCTTGGCCAGTTCATAGGAACTGAGCGCCGTCTCTTTGTTAAAAGAAACATTGATGATATATTCGATCCCGCTGGCAAAACACTTGCTGATCAAGGACTCCCGATCAGCGTCAAAATCGGGATGATCCAAATGGGCATGAGTCTCAAAAAGCTTCATTTTTAGTTACTTAACCCCTATTCTATACTGAAAGCAAGATAAATCATGGCTCTGTTTTCTGTCAAGCACGATCACAGAAAAACGTAGTGGCGGTTTCCAAAGCGCCAGAATCACGACGTTG
>JAGOGT010000234.1 GCA_017996595.1 Candidatus Cloacimonadota bacterium | reverse complement strand
TTTTATTATCCTTAAAACATGTCGAAAAGCAGCTCCCGCGTGGCGGAAGCATCGCGCAGAGGTTCGATGAAAGAGCGGTAGGAATTGGCAAAGCTGAGGCCCAGATCAGGATCGAACTGCTCGCTGATTTTGTCCCTGATCTCCTGGCTGGCAGATTCAGGATCAAGATTTTGGCGATAGGCACGCTGGCTGGTCATGGCGTCATAGGAATCGGCAACGGTAACCAGGCGCGCCAGAAAAGAGATTCTATCTCCAGCAATGCCAAAGGGATAGCCGCTGCCTCCATACCATTCGTGATGCTGTAAAATGATGTCGTGCACTCCTTGGGGCAGGCCGATGGGACGGATAATCTTTTCGCCGATCACGGGATGCTGTTTGATGATCTCATATTCGTTGCTGGTAAGGCTTTGATCCTTATTCAGCACCGAATCGTAAATGCCGATCTTGCCCAGATCATGCAGCATGGCTCCGATGCGCAGGAGCTTCAGTTCTTCCACATCCAGCTTCAGATGCTTGCCCAGCATGATGCTGAGGATGGTAACCCGCTCGGAGTGGCCTCGCGTGTAGATATCATTGGCTTCCATAGCATTAACCATGGCATGGATGGTATTCAGGTAGTGCTTTTCCAGCTTGTTCTTGGCGGCAAAGAGCTCCAAGGTGCGCTGCTCCACGATGCTTTCCAGGTGATAGCGGTAGTTTTCGTTCTGGATAAGAAGCTGATTCTTGTTCAGGGCTTGTTTCACGGCAATGTGCAGTTCCACAATCTCGAAGGGCTTGCGCAGAAAATCGAAGGCACCAAGCTGGATGGCAGTGCGCATTTTCTGCTGATCGCTGTCGCCGGTCATGAGGATCACCGGGATTTTGGGATCGAACTGAGTAACCTTTTTCAGCACTTCCAGTCCCGAGGTATGGGGCATCACGATGTCCGTAATCACGAGATTAAAATTATGATTTTGCATCATTTCCAGAGCTTCCTCAGCATCCTGCATCGCGGTGATCTCATACTCCGGAAGGTTACTGAGGCTCATGCGCACGCAATCCAGCATCGCATAGTCGTCGTCAATGATCATGATTCGGGATTTTACAGCTATCATATATCTAGCGCCTTATCGCTTATAGCCAGGGGAGATCCGGCTCTTTGGGGTCGCTTACTTCGTTCAGGCATTCGGGGCTGTTGAATTTGGGGCTGCCCACTTGCCTGGATACAGGATACATCTTCAGTTCGGGAGGATTATGGGGATTCAGCAAGACTCCCAGGATTTTGGGATCGATATTTTCGGGCTCCAGCCAGGCAGATAGTTGTTCCCGGCCGGGAATGAGAGGCATGCGGTGATGCAAGGGCTGCATGAATCTATCGGCAGCGGTGGTGATGATCCCCAAGGTGGGCAGATAGCTGCCATCCGCACCCTGCCAGAGGTCGTATATCCCTGCCATTAAAAGCGGTTCGCCATTCGCAGCATGGATGAAAAAGGGTTGCTTATCGCCGGCGCGCCATTCGTAAAAACCCGCCGCGGGAATCAGACAACGCCTGCGGATAAAAGATGCCTTGAAGCTGGGTTTTTCCAGGATGGTTTCGCTGCGCACGTTAATAAAGGGCTTTTCGGGCAGGCTCTTCATCCAGGATGGCACCAAACCCCACTGGAAAGTACCGAAATAGCGCAGTTCTGCCTTGGCTACGATCGCGAACACCTTCTGGCTGGGGGCCAGATTGTAATTCAGCTCCAGTTGTTCTGAGCTATCGCTGATCTTCAGCTCATCACTCAGCTTTTTTAGCTGGTCATATTTAATTACCTGCGCAAATCTTCCGCACATCGCATTTCTCCCTTCTTACCACTCTGGCACAGGGGCTATTTTTGGCAAGCAGGAAATTGGGTAAATAGCTTTGAAAAGCTTTTAATCCTTGGTTTTTGAAGTTGATTGGCCTATATTTTGGAGTATAGATCAGCAAAGGATGGATGATGCAAAACAAAGACTTGCCCACCGTGATGAAAGCCCTGGAAAAGCACTTCAATAGCGTTAAAACCCCGATCGTGGATCTGATCCAAATCCAAACCAGGGAACCCTTCAAGGTGCTGGTGGCTACCATTCTCAGTGCCCGCACCAAGGATGAAACCACTGCTTTGGCCGTGCACCGGCTTTTTGCCAGGATCGATACCGCAGCAGAGCTGGAGAGCTTGAGCGAAGATGAGATCAGCAAGCTGATCTATCCGGTGGGTTTTTACCATGCCAAAGCCAGGCACCTAAAGGAACTCCCCGCCGTGCTGAGAGAGAAATTTGGGGGTGAAGTACCTTCGGAGATAGATGATCTTTTGCAGTTGCCGGGAGTGGGACGCAAAACTGCCAATCTGGTGCGCGCCGTGGCTTTTCAGCTTCCCGCGATATGCGTGGATGTGCATGTGCATCGCATCTGTAACCGCTGGGGATATATTGCCACCAAAACGCCCTTCGATAGCGAGATGGCGCTGCGTGCCAAGCTTCCGGAAAAGTATTGGCTGAATATCAATTCCTTTGTAGTGGCCTTTGGTCAGAATCTCTGCACCCCACGTAAGCCGCGATGTGAGGATTGCCCCATTGCCAGATACTGCGAGCGCATTGGCGTATGAGTCAATTAACAAGAATTTAATGACCCGGAAGGAATAAATATTGCTTGTCTATAAAGCATAGGTTCATCAAAGCGATGAGCAGGGGAGAAACCATGAAGTTCGTTCTTTTTATTGCACTGTTTATGGCCGCACTGGGGCTCTGCGCTCTGGACGTAAGCCCCTATGGCCCCACTGTTAATTCCTTGTATTTTGGTAATTTCGATACCGCTCCCATTAGTTTTGGCGGTAATCACGAGGGTAGTGAATATCTCTATATTCAGGAAGGGGACATCTGGAACAGCTAC
>JAGOGT010000232.1 GCA_017996595.1 Candidatus Cloacimonadota bacterium | reverse complement strand
GGAACCACAGCAGCGCGGTGAGCACAAACTGAATCGCCAGATACATCCAGGGATTGATCTTGCTTACATAGTTTCCGGAGAGAACCATCTCCATGAAATTGGCATGAATCTCCACTCCGGGCATCCATTCTCCCCCAAAAGGAGTGGGGAATTTGTCGTGAAGCTCATCGATGCTGGCTCCCACCAGTACGATCTTGTTTTTTAGCGCTTCGGAAGCTTGAATCTCGTAAAATTCGTCCAGTTCCACGCCCTGGTAGCCCGGCATGGCAAAGGTGGAATCATCCAGAATGCTGGCATAGGAAAAATAGGGGAAGGTGTGGGCAGGGCCTTTGTAATTAACGATAACCTTGCCATCGTGGCCAAGGGGGATGGTTTTTCCATATACCTGTAGTTTACCTTGATTGGGCTTCAGATGCTCGGCCCAGGAGTTTTGATAAACCCTTAAGTTTGCCAGGGAGGCCACGCCAATGCTGTAGATAGGGGTTTTGTCGAAGATCTCATAGCAGGAGTAATTACGAATGAAGCCATCGGACTCGGCAGGCATGTTTACGATGCCCCAGGATAAACCCTGATCGGTGATTTCGGCAATGGGAGTAATCATTTGGATGGGTTCGCCCTCGCGCTTGGGGAAAAGTACCTTGCCGGCAAAGATCACATTGCCATAGCGGGCTGCAGTCATGGCCAGGATAGCATCATCTTGAGAGCCGGAACTTTCCGTGAATTCAATATCAAAAATCACTTGTCTGGCTCCGGCAAGAAAGAGATTCTCGATCAGCTTGGCATGATAAGCCCGGGGGAAGGGCCAGGTTTCGTTTAACGCGCTGAAACTGGCATCATCGATGGCGATAACGGCCAGGTTATCTGAAATGGGCTGCACACCCCGGTAACGGAAGAGGCTGTCCTGAGCCTTGAATTCCAATGATTCCAAGAAGGGGAGAAGAAAGATGATGCGGATGATTAGAATGATGCCAATGATGTATAAGAGAGCGCGAAACCGGTTCATGAATTACTCCTTTTGCAGGAAAAAGGAACCCACCCCCGGAGGGATGGGTTCGTTGCATGGATATGTTCTCAGAACCTTTGGGTTAAGAAAACCCGCCAGGTAGTATTATTATAGTCTTCTGCCAAATCATCATCGCTGCTGAAGCTATTTAAGCCCAAGTCTGTAGTAACGCTTAGATCCTTCAAAGGATAGGCTTCCACCCCCAGGGTGAAGTAGCCGTAATTTGTTTTAGTAGGATCTTGATCCACAGAAACGATGCGGTAATTGGCAAAGGGCTTGATTTTATTGTCCCAGAAGCCATAGCCAGCGCCAAAGAGAAAGCTCTGATTCTTGTTCTTACGGTCGGTGATCTTCAGCTTTTGATCGTTTATGGACATCGAGAACTGCGTGGTGAGGGGAAGCGTGGTAAAGCGATTATACATGGTGAAATTGATGCTGCTGTTCTCATTATCGGAATTGGTAATGCTATTCAGCTTGTAATCATCGCTGCCCATCTTGTAGCTGATATCGAACTGAGTGGGCACCATGGCAATCTGCGTGAGGTTGTAGCCGATTCCCAGGGCTAGATTATTGGAATTGCGGGTATAGGGATTGAATACAGATTCGATATCGGGATTATCCTCATTCTCGCCCTGGTTATTGTAATAGGCTATCTTCAGATAAGGCATCTGCGGGATGCGGATGATGGATTGCACGAACCAGTTATTGTATTTATTGGTTTCGCTTTTGTGTCCCATCAGGTTATCTTCGATGATATTCAGGCCTCCGGAGAGCACCAGATAGCGATAGATATTGATCTGATCGGTTATGCTGAGGGTGCTGCTGTCGTTGGTTTGCGGGGCTGCACCGAAGGCATTGAAGGAAGGTCCGGTTTGAGAATACTGCACGTTCAGGAAATTATTCCAGATCATGGTGCGGAAATATGCCGTCCAGGCTGAATTCGCCTGACCGGGAATGAAGGGCTCCATATTCTTGTTGATAATAATCAGATCACTGAAATCGCTGGGATCAATGGGTACTTCTTCGCCAGACCAGGCTTCGATATCATCGGCGGTCATGGGACCCGGAAGGATGTTCTTGTTCATCAGCGAGGCGGCGATCTCAGCACCCAGAAGCACGTTCTGGCCAGGAAGATTGATGCGCAGATCGGTGCTGAGAACCAGATTGTCCCGGGGGGTGATGCTGTAGAGGGTATCGGAAATTGCGGAGCCGGCAGGGGTGTAGCTAAGCATGTAATATTCTTTTTCCAGGGAACTTACAATGTCCCGGTGCCGTGAGAAATTCAAGCCCATCATCACTTCATTTTCATTGCCCAATTGGAATCTGCCGCCAATGGCTTCTTGTTTGAAAGTGCCAGATTTAAGCACTTCTCCAGCCACGGGGGAGACGTTGATCTCGCTGGTGGTTTTGCGTACACTCTGGCCATGGGCAAAAAGCAGGGAAGCCCAGCGGCTGTGCAGCTTGGCATATACGCCCTTGATGTTCTTGTTATACAGGGTGTATTGGCTCAGCATGGGGGAATAGTCCCCGGCAAAGATATCGAGGTGAGGAATCTGCAAGCCAAAGGTATAGCGGTTTACGGGTTGCTTGTTGCTACGTTCCAATGATGATACGTACAGATTGGCTTGCATATTCAGGATACCATAGGTGCCATATAAATCCGTCCAGGCAGCGGCATCGCTTTCTGGAAGGCTGTAAATATCCTCATCCAGAGAGCTGCCGTAATAGTTCGAGGCAAAATTCACGGTTCCTCTGTAGGTGAAGGGTGTGGCGGGTTTTCCTGATCCGGGCAGCACTTCGGTAGCCCAGATGGGGGAATGGATGTCCTTGGAACCCAGCCTGGCCTTGATAACGGCTTTCTTGATTCCGGCCTGGGGATTGTCATC
>JAGOGT010000233.1 GCA_017996595.1 Candidatus Cloacimonadota bacterium | reverse complement strand
TGGGCCTTGCCCTACGAAACCCTGGTAAGGGTGCTGATGTATCGCAAAGACCTCTTCAAAAAAGCAGGGCTGAATCCCCATCTTCCGCCCCGGAATTGGGCAGAGTTTTTGGAATATGCCAGGCGGATAAGTGATCCCGCTTCAGGGATATATGGCACGGTGCTGGCCATTGGCCCCCAGGCTGCCTACGATTGGCTGCCCTTTTTATGGGCTGCGGGTGGAGAGGCGGTGCATTTTGATGCTAAAAGGGAAGAATGGCGTGCCGCTTTTGCCTCGGATGCCGGAGTGGAGGCTATGGAATACTATTTGCGGCTGGCAACCGAAGCCTGGCAGGATGAAGAGGGAAAAACACAGCGAGGCTATGCTCAGCGCGATGGGGATTGGGGGCATCTGTGGAGCGACGGCAAGATTGGCATGCGGATGGATTACCTTTCGCAACAAAATATGGGGGGCAGGTATGATCCCAATCTCTATGGCTTTGCGCCCAGTCCGGCTGGTCCTTCGGGGAGGGGTGGCAGCGAAATAAACTGCCGCATGATGGGCATCTTCAGCGGTGCGGGAATCACCAATAATGCCGGTTTGGGAGCTCGGGATCCGAAGCTGGTGCGTGATGCCGCCTGGAAATACATCAGGTTTTATGACAGTGAGGAAGCCCGGCAAATCAGGCTTAAAGTAATGATCGAAAATGGCTATGGCAGAATGCAGAATCCGGTGTTTCTGAAGCGCTATGGTTATGAGAATTATCTGCGTTATGCGCCTTTGGGGTGGCTGGAGACCTTCGAAACTGCCATGCGCGAAGGCAAGCCGGAGCCTTATGGGGATAACTGCCAGAAAGTATATGAATTTATGACCTATCCTCTGGATGAACTGATCGGGCTGGAGCTTTCCGGACGCCTGGGCACAGCTCCCCAAGCCAGAAGGGGAAAGATCGCCCAGGTGCTTTCCGCAGCGCAAGCCCGCACCAATGCCGAAATGATCGGCACCCTGCCCAAGGCCGTGAAAATGAAACGCGAACGCCTGGCTGCGGTGGTGGCCGCGATCATCGTCTTTGCCTTTCTCTTCACCCTGTGGCGGGTGTGGAAGATATTGAGTCCGGAGCATAGAAGCAGCAAACGCATGAGCGGCAAGTATATGTTTTGGACGGTGCTATTGCTGGCTCCGGCGGTGATCAGCATCTTTGTGTGGAAATATGTGCCGATGATTTCCGGAAGCGTGATGGCGGTTCAGGATTACAGTCTGGTAGGCAGTTCCCCCTTGGTAGGCTTTGCCAATTTTGCAGAAGTATTATATGATCCCAGCTGGTGGGCATCGGTAGGCAAAACCTTGTTTTACATGGGATTATCCTTAGGCTTGGGCTTTGTGCCGCCGATTATCCTGGCCATCATGCTGCAGGAAGTTAGCCATGCCAAGCTGTTCTATCGCGTGATCTATTACCTTCCTGCGGTGATCAGCGGTGTAATCGTGATCTATCTGTGGAAGCTGCTATATCATCCCGGAGAAGCCGGAGCGCTGAACCAGATTTTAATGGCCCTGGGCTTGCCCAAAAGCCGGTGGATCCAAAATGAAGCTCTGGCCATGCTCTGCGTGGTTATTCCCAGTGTGTGGGCAGGGATGGGCCCTGGCAGCCTGATCTATCTGGCGGCGCTGAAAAATATCCCCAACGAGCTCTATGAAGCAGCTGCGGTGGATGGTGCCGGCTTCCTGGCCAAGATTCGCTACATCGTGCTTCCCAGCTTGAAAGCCCTGATCATTATTCAATTGATAGCTGCCTTCATTGTTGCCGCCCAATCCAGCGATTTCATTCTGGTGATGACCTTTGGCGGGCCTAATGAAGCCACCAAAGTGGCCGATCTGCTGATCTTCGAGAAAGCCTATCTGTATCTGAAGTTTGGGCTGGCCACCACCATGGCCTGGATGCTGAGCCTGCTGCTGATGGGCTTCACGGTGATGCAGATCAAATATATCTCGCGCATGGAGTTCCGCACCGTGAAGGATGATCCCCAGTGAGCATCATCGGCAAAGTGGGACGCCGCAGCAGGAAACTGATCCTGCTGAATGTATTGCTGCACACCGTGCTCATCGTGGGAGCTATCACCATGATCTATCCCTTCATGCTGATGATTTCCTCATCCTTCAAAAGCGCGGTGGATAATACCAGGCTAAGCCTCATCCCGCGCTATTTCTATGATGACAAAGCCCTCTACCGCAAGTATCTGGAAAGCCGTTACAATGAAGAAAGCAGCCGCTTGATGGATAACTATCCCGGTGGCTGGATTTCCTTTGCGGAAACGCAGCTCCCCCAAAATCCCAGCAAGGTTCTGTATGACCAGTGGCAAAGCTTTCTGGCAGCGCGTCCCCAAAGCTATGGAGGGTATCATTACTACCTGGCAGAGCATTATGGCCGCGGAGTTTATCCACTGGCACAGCGGCAATATCGCGCCCTTTTGCGCCAGGAAAATGATAACGATATCGGCCAGTTCAACCGGCGTTACAACACCGGAGCCCAAAGCTGGGAAGAGATTGTGGTGGAGGAAAAGGAGATCTTCGGGCGCAATTTTGCCAGCAGCAATGAGGGTTATCTGGGCAGGTTCCGCCAATTCAAGGAGCAAAGCCCTGCCTGGATGAGGCTTTTTGTCAATCCCGACGGCTGCTTCGTGAATAGCGTTTTGATCCCCCATTACGTTAATGGCATCCCGGACTACAATCACCTACACGGCACCAACTACCAAAGCTGGGATCAGGTAACCCTGCCGGTTTCCTGTCCCCTGGAAGGTGATCCCCTGCGTGAACATTGGCTGCATTATGCCCGCGAAGTGCTTAATGTCCAGCATCTGGGCTTGCAAGCAGGGGCTGAGGATGGCTTCCGGCAGATGTTACAGGCAAAATACA
>JAGOGT010000231.1 GCA_017996595.1 Candidatus Cloacimonadota bacterium | reverse complement strand
CTGGACGAGGAGCTGGCATGATCAAGGAACTGCTGCATCAAATAGTGATCGAAACCATGGATGCACTGAAGCTGAGCCACGCTAAAGATTTTATCGTGGAGATCCCCAATAATAACGAATTTGGCGACTATTCCACCAATGCCGCCATGATCCTGGGCAAAGAAAACAAGCTGCCTCCCAAACAGCTGGCGGAAAAGCTGCAGAAGGAACTGAAGAAGAATAAGTCCTTCAAAAAGATCGAAATCGCCGGCCCCGGATTCATCAATTTCTATCTGTCTCCCAGCATGTATCAGAACATCTTTTGGGAGATATACAAAGACGAAGATTTCGGAAAAAGCGAATTCGGTAATCAGGAAAAAGTGCTGCTGGAATTTGTGAGCGCTAATCCCACTGGCCCGCTTAATATCGTTAATGCCCGTGCCGCGGCATTTGGCGACACCCTGTACCGGATCATGAAATATGCTGGATTCAATCCCTCCCGCGAGTTTTACATCAATGACGCCGGCAACCAGGTGGATATCCTGGCCGAATCGCTGGAACTACGCCTACGCGAGATACACGGCGATAATATCGGCGAATTCCCTTATGAGGCCTATCACGGAGAATATGTTAAGCATCTGGCGCATAAATTGAACTCTCAGGAAGGCAGCAGAGTTTTCATGATGACCGAGAAAGACCGCATCGAACACCTGAAGGAATTTGCCCTCTCGGAGCTTCTTGAAATGCAGCGCAGTTCCCTGGAAAAATACGGCGTGGTATTCGAAGGCTGGGTATCGGAGAAAACCCTGCGCGCCGAGGGAGTGGTGGAAGAAGTGCTATCCTACCTCACCGAAGCAGATTGCACCTACGAAAAAGAAGATGCCATCTGGTTCAGTTCCACCAAATATGGCGATGACAAAGACCGCGTGCTGATGAAGTCCGACGGCTCCATCACCTATTTTGTGCCCGATCTGGCCTATCATTTAACCAAGATCCAGCGTGGCTTCACCAAGCTGATCGACGTTTTCGGCCCCGATCATCATGGCTATGTTCCCCGCATCAGAGCAGCATTCAGAGCTTTGAACTATGACGATTCCATCCTGGAGATCATCTACCTGCAACAGGTGAACCTCTTCGAGAGCGGCGAACGGGTAAAGATGAGCAAACGTGCCGGCAAGATAGTAACCATGGATGATCTGATCAGCGTGGTGGGAAAAGACGCCGCCCGCTATTTCTTCATCGCCCGCAAGGCCAATGCCCATCTGAATTTCGATTTGGAACTGGCCCTCAAGAAAAACAACGAGAATCCCGTATATTATTGCCAATACGCCCATGCGCGTATCTGCAGCATCATCAAGAAAGCCCGCAAAGATAAGCTGTGGCCGAAGCACTTCAAAAAGGAAATGATCACTAAGCTGAATAAGCCCGAAGAATTGGCCATCATCCAGAAAATGGCCGATCTTCCCGAGCTTTTTGAGCTGATCTCCATCCACCGCGAACCGCATCGCCTGGCTACCTATCTGGAAGAACTGGCTGCCATGCTGCATCGCTATTATGCCAATTACCAGATCGTCAGCGAAAAGAGCCCGGAGCTCACTCATGCCCGATTGATGCTGGCCATCACGGTGAAAAAAGTGCTTACCATCTGCTTTGAGCTTATGGGCATCAGCGCTCCGGAGAAGATGTAAGCCCTGATAATGGAACTTTCTATTCGCCCCACCATCAAAGATGACTTTCCAAGGATCATCAGCATCGAGCAGCAAGCCTTTGTGGATCCCTGGCCGAGTGAAGCCTTTACTGACTTCCTCTTACCCTGGTCATATTCCCTTTTCCACGCCGGGGAGCTGGTGGGCTATGTTTTTTACAGTGGCGTGGATGATGAGATGGTGATCATCAATTTCGCCATCCAGCCCTCCTGCCACCATCAAGGCTGGGGAGATTATCTTCTCCGCGAAACGATGAACCTGATGATCGAAACGGGAGTGCGGCACTTCTTTCTGGATGTGCGCGCTTCCAATGTTCCTGCCCGAAGGCTATATCAAAAGAATGGCTTTTCGGATCTGGGAATTCGCAAGAACTACTATCGTCATCCTGAAGAGGATGCCATTGTAATGGTGAAACACATCACATGAACTATAAATATGACTTTTTGGTGCTGGGAAGCGGCATTGCCGGGCTTATCTATGCGCTCCAGGTTAGCAAGCATGGCAGGGTGGCCATTGTATCCAAAAGCAATCTCTTTGATTGCAATACCGACCATGCTCAGGGTGGCATCGCTGCAGCTATCGATGCCAAGGACTCCTTTGAAGCCCACATCGAGGATACTTTTCAGGCCGGAGCGGAGCTTGGCAAACGCCAGGTAATCAGCGAAATCATCTCCTCGGGGCCAAAGCTGATCGAATATCTCATCGAACTGGGTACGGATTTCACGCGCCGCGATGAAAGCTACGATACCAGCCTGGAAAATCTCTCCCTTACCATGGAGGGTGGGCACACCCGTCGTCGCGTAGCCTATGCTGCTGATAGTACCGGGCATCAGATCATGGAAGCCCTTATCGATGCCTGCAAAACCAATCCCCATATCGATATCTTTGAAAACCGCATCGCCATCGATCTTATCACCCAGCATCACGTGGTGCAGGATGAAGGCTTCCTTCCCGGCATTTCCTGCTGGGGCGCCTACGTTCTGGATATTGCCGCACACCGCGTGGACAGCTTTAGCAGCCGTAAAACCATGATGGCCACCGGCGGAGCTTCGCAAATATACAGCCACAATACCAATCCCATGGTTTCCACGGGCGACGGCATGGCCATGGCACGGCTAGCAGGTGCCCGTCTGGCAAATATGGAATTCATCCAGTTTCACCCCACAGCCTATTGGAGCGCGGATGGCGATACATTTTTGATAAGCGAA
>JAGOGT010000007.1 GCA_017996595.1 Candidatus Cloacimonadota bacterium | reverse complement strand
GTGGGCATCATGAAAATAGTCATAGATGAAGGGGGCAAAATCGGCTACTGCTTTTTTCAGGCCATGATCGCTAACCGCCTGCATTATCCCGCAGCCCCTGAGGTATCCGGTATTCCCTTCGCCGGGGATGAGGAGCATAAATTCGGCATGGGGATTGGCTTTCAGCTCGGTGGTTTTATGGTCAGTAGCGCCTGTAGCAAAGAAGAAGCGCTCTTGATACAGGATCATGGTCATGGGACGCACGCGGGGCTTTTCTCCCTCGCAGGTGGCTAAACTAACGCACTGAAGCTTCTTCAGCAGCGCACAAATCTCTGGCTTCATGGTGTACTCCTCAATGATAGATGAATCTCACCAATCAGGAAGGATTTATCCTGTCAAGCAAATCATTGCCCTGCTTCAGTTGATATAGTTATTTATGATCGCCTGCACCTCTCCGCTTTTCAGCATTTCCTCCATGGCCAGAATGATCTTTTCATTGAGGGGCCTGCCTTTCTGCAGGGCAATCGCATAAGATTCATTGGTATCGATAGTATATACGGTTTTCAGGGGTTTTTGCTTCGCGTAGCCTTTGGCGGCGGTTTCATCGATCACCACCAGATCCAGCTTGCCATTCAGCAATTCCCCCATCGCTTCCACGGTTGTGGCATAGAGCAACAGATTACCACGGGGCAGCAGGTCTTTATCCACCAGATTTTCTCTGATATACTGGCTTCCGGTGGTTTCATTAAGGCTGCCGATGGTATATTTGCCGAGGTCTGCTTCTGTTTGGATCTTGATGGGAGAATCATGCCGGGCGATCACCACTTGGTCGGTGGTGTAATAAGGCGCAGAAAAATCCAGAGTCTGCTGGCGTTCCTCGGTAATGGAAATGGCATCCACTACCATATCCAGCTTATTTGAAGCCAGAGAAGGGAACATGGCATCGAAATTCTGGTGCACCACATTGAGCTCCATCCCCAGTTTTTCCGCAATCCTGCGGCTGATATCCACATCGATACCCACCATCTGATTATTGGAAAAATACGAAAACGGAGGGTATTCACCCCCTATCCCCACGCGCAGGGTCTCTTTCTCTTTCGTTTTACAACCCACAAACAGCAAACCTAAAATAACAAAACTCACGATCAAAATAAGCGTACTTCTTTTCATTCCGCCTCCTTTGAACCACAAATCTAGGATTGGTGCCGCAACTGCTATTGTCAAGACATTATTGACCAATCCCCCAAAAAAGATGTGGAAATAAATCTACTTGAGCTTGAAAACCGCTGTGAGAGTAACCGATATACTTTTGCTGCGCGTGCCGGTATTATAGATACCATAGTCCGATACATCGGTGGAATAAGGTTCGGTGATCTGAAACACTCCGGCCCGGGCTTCCCTCATTTTGCCGAGTTTGGTTTTGGCGCTGTTGCTTATTTCTTCGGCTCTGGCCACGGCATCCTTGGTGGCTTCGGAGAGAAGCTGTTTCTTCAGCTCCGGCAGCTTGGAATAGAGATAGCTAAGATTGGAATTTTGCAGCAGAATGCCACGATCTGCGAAGAAATCGGGGCTGAGGGCAATCTCTTCGATCTTCTTGATATCTGAGGAAAGCAAAAATACATTCTGCGTGATGCTGTAGGAAGTGAGCGTGCCGTAATTGTCATTCATGGGAAAGCTATTGATGGGCTGAATATTCACATCTTTCTCGGGGATGCCTTTTGACACCAGAAATTCCTTGAAAGCAGTTACATCCCTGCTCATGCGGTTATAGCCTTCCTTCAGCGCTTCCGGGCTGCTATTGTGCTGCAGGGTGAGATTCCACTTCACCATATCTGATTCAAACTGCTTGCTGGCATAGCCTACCACGCGCAGACTGGTTTCGCTTTGCTTGCTTTGCACCAGAAACATGCCGAGAATGGCCAGGCCAATGATGAAGGAAATTCCTACGATTCCCCAGGTGCGGGCGCCGGCTTTGTCCGACTTGTCCAAAATCCATTCCAGTCCTACCAGAATGGCAATGCCGATGAGAATGAGTACCGCTGTTGACATGATAACTCCTTACAATTCTTGTTTATGCTCAGTGATATAATCTGCGCCGGGGCAAAGCTCCACATAGCGCGTGAGGCCGTCGAAATGAAAGACAAGTTTGTAGCTTGCTTCGGGCAGCAAATCTTCAGCGCGCTCCGGCCATTCGATGAGGGTGATCCCCGTCTCTATCAGATCGAAGATGCCCAGATCATAAAGCTCCGTGGCGTGCCTGATGCGATAGAGATCCAGATGATACAGCGGCAAACGGCCACTGTAATATTCCTTCATCAGCACGAAGGAGGGGCTATCCAGCTTTTCTGCAACGCCCAGATAGTGCCCTATGTAATTAGCAAAAAAGGTTTTACCGCTGCCCAAATCGCCATTTAGAGTGAGGATATCTCCCGCTTGCAGCCGAGGCGCCAGCCAGGCTGCCAGCGCAATCGTATCCTGCTCGGAATTCAGAGGAATTACTGTGCTCTGGTTCATTTACCCTTGTTCTTCCTTAATCCCTGCCAAAAAAAGAGTCCCAAAAGCTGGTCGACAACCCGTGTACCGGGATCTCGAACTTCTCTTGGGACTTCAGTTGCGGTTTTAGTCAGTCCTGAAGACATAATAAGCATGTCCTGAACTTTGGCAAGCAAAACCGTAAGAATTATCTTTGCAGTGGCTTTTTGCTTCTGCAGGTAGCGATGGGAAGGATCATTTCTTCCATGGAAACGCCGCCATGCTGGAAGGTGCCGTTATATTGACGCTGATACTGATGGTAGGAATTCGGATACACGAAATAATAGTCATCCTTGGCAAAGATGAAATTATCCACAATGCTCTTTGTAGGCAGGCCGAATTCGCTGGGTTTTTTTACAAACATCGCGTGCCGGTCGTTTGCCGAAAGGTTCTTTCCTTCCTTGTAGCGCACGGTGATGGAGGTATCGCGGTCGCCGATCACCTGGGTGGCCCGGTTCACTTTTATGGAGCCGTGGTCGGTGGAGATCACCACGATTGCATCCTGCTTGCTGATCAGCTTCAGGGCTTCATACAGCGAAGAATGCAGGAACCAGTGCTTTGTAAAGGCACGCAGCCCCTCTTCGTGGGGAATGGTTTCCTGTAAGATCTGATCGCGGCTGCGGTGATGAGCCAGCAGATCGAGGAAATTATACACCAGCACGATGAGATTGTCTTTATTCCAGGTGTCGATCTTGCGGATTACGAAATTGCCTTCCTCCATATTGAAGATCTTCACATATTTGCTGGAGGGATCGAGTTTGTAGCCCAGCTCGGTGATATGCTCATCCAGAAGCTGGTGTTCATTGCGGTTACGGCTGTTATCCATCTCGGCGGAATTAACCCAATATTCCGGGAAACGCTTGGCAATATCCACCGGCAGCAGTCCGCTGAAAATGGAATTGCGGCTATATGGCGTGGCGGTGGGAAGGATCGAATAATAGAGATCCAGTTCCTCATCAAAGAGCTCCTGAATATAGGGCTGAATGGCCAGATATTGATCCAGGCGCATGCAATCGATAATAATGAAGTACACGGGGATCTTTTCTTCGAAGTGTGGGGCTACATACTGCGAGATGAGATCAAAACTGAGATTGGGACGCTCATCGCTTTGCAGCCAGTCGCGGTAGTTTCGCTCCACGTAGTTGGTGAATTCGGTGTTGCAATTGCGTTTTTCCAGGAAGTGAGTCTGGCGCAGGCCTTCGTCATTCACCTGGTCGATTTGCAATTCCCAATAGGCCATTTCGCGGTAGATCTGGGCCCATTCATCCCAATCGGGATTGCTAAAGAGCTTTTGATTCAGTTGCCCGATGTACTGCGTGTATTGCTGGCCGATCTGATTGGCACGAATTTCATCGGCCTGGAAGATCTTTTTAATGGCCATAATGATCTGATTGGGATTGATCGGTTTGATGAGATAATCGGCGATCTGCGAAGCGATTGCCTTGTCCATCAGACCTTCTTCTTCGCTCTTGGTAACCATCACGATAGGCAGCGAAGGATTGATGCGTTTGATTTCCTGCAGGGTAGCCAGTCCGTCCAATCCCGGCATCATCTCATCCAGGATCACCAGATCATACTTGGTTTCCACTACTTTTTCGATGGCATCGCCGCCATTATTGCAGGTGTCCACGCTGTAGTTCCGCTCTTGCAAAAAAAGCACAAAGGGCTTTAGCAGATCTATTTCGTCGTCCACCCAGAGGATTCTCATTTGTTTCATGGTTTTTTTTACTCCTGTTGGGATTGAGTTTCTTGTTCGAAGACTCTCTGACGTTCTTTGATGATCTTTTTCATCTCGTCCAGATCAGCTTCCTGGAAATACAAGGCGAGCTTGAAATTAAGCTCTTTTCGGGAACAATTAAGCCATGAAATCATCTTCTCCATATATTGATCCACGAACACCGTTTTGAGGTCGGTATCCGCTTCCTTTTCCTTTTTCTTCAGTTCCTTGATGTGATCACGAAGGTCTTTGGTAGGCATTTCCTGCGCAGTATGCACCCATTCTTCCCGGGTTTGCCAATCGGCTTTTTTCACCATGGGACGAATCATCTGCAATCTGTCGAAGCCTATTTGCTTGATATCCTCTTCGGCCACATCGAGCTCTTCGATAAACAGATCAAAAGTGGCAACCAGTTTCCCTGCCACATTTCCGGCCATTTGATACTCCGCTTCCACAAAGTCCTTGAAGCTTTCATATCCCTTGAATAAAAACAGCTTGGAACGCTTGATCTCGGATAAAAGCTGCCCCAGCATTACAAAGTTTTCGTCCATCTGTTCTTTCAGATTGGCCACGGCGCTGAATTTCTCTTCCGGGCTCATGGTTTCGGTGGGTTTTTCTTTTTGTGACATCGGTCAAATCCTCTTTATGGTTAGTATTATTTATCTTCATCCAGCGGGTAATAGATGTGTTCCACATTGGGAAAGACGCCGCTTTTCACATCCGCCGTATATTCCTGCAAGGCTCTTTGGATATCGCTATTTAGCGAAGCATAGCTCTTTACAAATTTGGGAGTGAGTTCCGAATAGCCCAAAAGATCGTGATACACCAGCACCTGGCCATCCGTATAGCGTCCCGCTCCGATGCCAATGATAGGTATAGCCAGAGCTTCAGTAATCTGTTTGCCCAGGGCCTCGGGAATCCCTTCCAGCACCAGCATAAAGGCTCCTGCTTCCTGAATGGCTTCCGCCTGGCGCATAATTGCATCGTGAGCTTCTGGAGTTTTCCCCTGAACCTTGTAGCCCCCAAAACGGTGCACTGATTGCGGAGTGAGGCCAAGATGCGCACATACCGGGATTTCGATATCCACAATGGCGCGGATCATCTCCAGCCTTGAAACGCTTCCCCCTTCCAGTTTAACGGCATTGGCACGGCCTTTCACGATTAAGGCAGCGGCATTCTCCCTGGTTTTTTCGAGGCTGAGATGATAGCTGAGATAGGGCATATCGCAGATGATGTATTTATCGGGGGCACCCCGGCGTACTGCTGCAGCGTGGCTTATCAGGTCTTCCATGGTAACCTGCAGGGTATTGTCATAGCCCAAAACCACCATTCCCAGGCTATCGCCCACCAGGATTACATCGATGTCCGACGCGGCTACGCAGCGTGCCATGGAGTAATCGTAGGCAGTAAGCATGGCAATTTTCTCTTTCTGCCGTTTCATGGCGGCAAAGGAAGATCTGGTGACAGGCTTATTCGGGGCTTTGGTCATTATCTGGTCCTTCTCTTTCACTGTCTTCACCTTCGCTGGCGGCGCGGCTTTGATCTTCTTCAGCCAGGCTGTCACCCGCGTAGGTGCCTCTATTTATCATCATATCGTAAATCATTCCCCCATTCAGGTACCAACCCAGAAAGCGGCCATGCAGCACGCCATTGCGGTAATTGGCACTCATCTGCGGCGCGCCATCGGGATACCAGAGCAGCATCAGGCCGTCCTGAAGTCCCTTCTGATAGCTCACTGCCCGCAGCAAGTTCCCATCGGGATAATTGCTATAGGCAATCCCGCTGAAGGGAAGTCCCTGATGAGTGTACAATTCGCCATCCTGGATCAGCTCCGCAGACGGCACCGCATTCTCGGGCAATTTCCAATTCTTCAGCGCCTGATATTCCTCACTTCTCACCTGTGCATATAGCTGTGGTACAAAGGGGGAAAAGATAAAAATCAGCAGCAGGGCTGCAAGCGGCAAAAACCTCTGCAGTTGTTCTCCATACCGCGTTTGGGGGTAAGGGCATAGGTCTGAACTATGTATAAAACACATTTTTCTACTCCGATTGACGGGTCAACCTTTTTTTCTAGCTATAGTAAAATGATAAGCCGGATTAGCGCTTTTCAAAGTTCTGGTTTTGCCTCGTGGCGAATACTAAACAAGCTGGCTTAGAAACCCCGGTTATAGTAAAGCTGCAGGATAATGGCATTCAGATGCTTACGGTTACTGATATTTAGCACTCCCCGCAAATCCAGATGGGGAGCCAATTCATAGCCGCCACCCAGAGACAGGATGTTGGTGGCATAGCTGCCC
The DNA here is from genome assembly GCA_017996595.1 of Candidatus Cloacimonadota bacterium. Classification (GTDB taxonomy): domain Bacteria; phylum Cloacimonadota; class Cloacimonadia; order Cloacimonadales; family Cloacimonadaceae; genus Cloacimonas. Next base: position 6,858 of record JAGOGT010000007.1, on the reverse strand, counting down.
ATTTCGATATTCATTCCCTGAATCTCCACATTCAGCTTCTCATCCTCCAGGATGTTCATGCCCAGGCGTCCCATCACGGAATGCGCGGCATCACCCTCATAGCTTCCCCACAGCACATCGCCGTGGCCATAGAAATTGGCGATCTTTTTGCTGAAATCCACGCCACCCACAAAGAGATCCTGCCTTCTACCCCCGTCCAAAACTTCGTAGCCAATGGTTTGCAGCACTTTGCCTGCCGCTGCGGAAACTCCCAGCGCGATGTCATCTTCGGCATAGTCCCACCAGCCTACGCGGCCACTGAAGAGGAAATTCTCCTTCATTTTCAGGGGCATGCCCGAACCGGTGGTAAGCGCCAGGTTCACACTGGGATAATGGCGGTCGAAGCCAATCCCCACACCCCAGTCGCGATTGAAATTCAGCCCGCTGTAGGTATTGTCGGACATGATGAGAGGATGGGAATCAAGATAGGAAGACAGCCCTACGGGAGTGCGATGATGCCCTGCCCAGAGGTCGAAATTTTCCAGGCTAATATCCGCATAGGCATCATATAGCTGAAATTGCAGATTCGAATCCGTATGCTCGGAATAGGCCATCCGGCCCTGAAAAGCCAGATAACCAAAGTTATCGCCCTTGCGGTTAAACTGCAGATTATATGCCAAACCCAGCGAGGGCTTTTGCTTCACATCCAGAAAATTATGCGAATACAGCTCTATGGTTCCCTCATCGAAATATCCGCTCATCACGATCTGAGCATCCAAAGAAAGCTCATCATTCAGCCCAAATAGTGGGATAGTGGCAATAAGCAACGCCAGCAGCAGCAGTTTCGCCGGGCCTGGATAGCTCCGGACAGAGGTTCTTTGGCTAAATATCCTCATCTTTACTCCTTGTATAAATCGTATTATCAGGCTAAACTTGCCACAAATCCGCGATCCTGCATCGGCATTTGCAGCCCTGTGGCAATTATCCATGGGGCTGCTTCTTGTCAATCTGAATCACCGGGCAACTGCATGGGAATAGCTTTAGATTAACGTGGCAGCATCGACTCCAGCAATACGACCCCCTGAAACCTTACCTGCTCTCTTTGTCTCTGTGTAAAAAAAAAGTCTCTCACAGATTTCACAGATGATGTGGTTAATGGTATAGCTCACAGACTTTAGCTCGTATGGAGCAGGAGTTATTTGCGGCTATCCCAGGTAGTAATAATTGTCCAAGGTTCATGGCCGCAAAGGACTCATGCGTAGGTATATACGTGTTCGCATGAGTCCTTCAGCCCGCACAATTACCGGTATAAATAAAGCTTACAAAGGGCTGAATGACTCCTGCTAAATTTGTAGCCCACAATAATTCTATGGCGGTTTGGAAACCGCCACAACGAAAAGGGCGATCCGGAGACCGCCCCTATTATTCGCTTAACGTCTAACGCCTAACGTCTAACGCTTAACGTCTAACGCCTAACTCCTTACTTCATCATGATCATCTTTTTCGTGCTGCTGTATTTGCCAGCGGTCATCTTATAGTAATAAATACCGCTGGATACGCTGCGGCCGTTGCTGTCGGTACCGTTCCAGGGAACAGTGTAGTTACCGGCAGCCTTAGTCTCGTTCACCAGGGTTTTTACTTTCTGGCCTTTCACGTTATAGATCTCGATAGTTACGGGCATGGCTTCCTTCACGCTGAACGCAATGGTGGTTTCAGGATTGAAGGGATTCGGGAAGTTATTCTTGAGGGTTGTAACCACCGCGGGAGCTTCCGGATCGTCATTATCCACGGCCCACACCTGAACGTCATCCACCATAAAGAACCAGGCGTCATTGGACAGGCACTGGATGCCAAGATACACCTGCCCATCATAGGAAGAGACGTCATAAGTATATTCCGTCCATTCGATGGGGGCTTCCAGGTAAGTGGCCCCGCTGATGATGGTAAAGGCTGCGGGAACCGCGGTGCTAGTGGAAACGCCCACCTTGAATCTTTCCAGGCCATACTGAGCGGTAAGGGAACGGGCCCAGAACTTGAACGCGGTGGGATTATTCACTTGCGGAGTGATCAGCCAATCGTTATTGGGAGGGGTGGTAGCCGCAATCGCCACGGCCATTTTAACTCCGCCATGAGCCGTAAAGGTGGTGATCGGAGGAGTGGTAGCCGTAGGATTAAACACCATGAAGGCCATCGCAGATCCGGCTCCGGGCCAGGTGGTTCCGGTCATGGTGTAGGTAGCGCTCATATCCACGTCCACACAAGTCCAGGGAGCGAAGGTGGTGGCGAAATTGGCATAGCTCTCGAAGCCATCTTCCACTTCGTTTGAGGCAGGGCTAAGCTGGAAGTTCACCGTGGTAGTCTGTCCGGTTAGCACCACCACGCCGGTGTGGGTGGAAGATTCGTAATTCGGATGCGTAGCGGTAACGCTATGCGTTCCGGCAAGCACTTGCATGCTGTATGCACCCTGGGCATTGGTGGTGGCAGTATCATCGTTACAAGTGATGGTAGCGCCACTGATGGGGACATTTTGCATATTGCGGACGATTCCGGCGATGGTGCCAATCTGCGTAACCTTGGGCAGGGCATTGGAGAAGGACGAAGGAGACAGCGCTCCACCGGTATAAACTGCCTTCACGCACCATTTGTAAGTGCCATCGGGCAAAGCGCTCCAGCCGGTATCCAGATAGGTTAGCGCATTAATCGGATCGGCAGTGAGAACTGTCCAGGAAGCTTCGTTATCCTCCTGGCCCTGGATAAGGCGCCAAACCTTGTATCCGGTTAGCACGCGGTTATTATCACGCAAGCCGTATTCCACCACGGGAATTTGCTTTTGATAGCTAAGCGTGGGAGCAGCCCCCTTATTTGCCCCGCGACGGCCAAAAGTGCCGTTATGAACGGGGATGGAGGCAATTTCATGATGGACAGCGCTGATTACCGGTGCTGCCGTAGGAGGAGCAAAGCCCACGTAGCCCTGGATATTCCAGTTATAATTCAAGGTGGGAGCAAGATCCAGCAGGGTGGTCCACGCTCCCTGATAATACATCATGTTGCCAAAGCCATCGATGGCCGGGCCGGCATCACAACCTGCAGGATACCCCGTGGTTACATTGCAGCGATAGCCAAACCACAGCTCTTCATTACCGGTTACGGGAACTGGATTATTCAGCACCACGGTATTATATACGTCCAGAGTAGGCGTGAAGGCCTGATCCACTACCATGGTGGCAGGAGCAGCGGAAGTTCCGCCGGTCCACACTCTGGCCGAGAAAGTTCCGGCTTGGGAAGGCCACAGCTTCAGGGCATAGAGGCTGGTGCCTATATAATCCTGCAAGGCGGTTCCGGGAAAGCGAATCGCCACATCGAAATCGGCAGCAGCGCCGGTGCCGATGCTATCGTCATTTTCACCGCTATCATAATGCAGCCAGGTGGCAGTAGCAGTTCCGGGCTCCGTCCAGGTGAGATTAACGTCATTTACCACCACGGCAGCAGTTACTCCTCCGGGAGGAAGGGTAAGCTCGGTGAGCACGAAATTCAGCGTGGTAGTCTGGGTTCCGGTAACCACTACTCCGGCTTGATTTCCGGTTTGATAGCCAGGCTTTTCGCAAGTAACATTATAGGTTCCCTGATAAGCCAGGAAGGCATAAACGCCCTGAGCATTGCTGATGCCGCTATAATCTCCGGCAGTAACGGTAGCACCTGCCACAGGAACATTGGTGCCAAATTCGCTAACCGTACCGGTAAGGGTGCCCATCATGCCTTTGTGGATTTCATTGGAGAAGGCTGCCTCGGAGAGCACGTTATTCGAATATACCGTTTTTACGGCAAATTCATACACTCCGGAAGGCAAGGGTTGCCAGGCAGTATCGATGTAGGTGGTATCGGTTACAGCCGTGGGAGTTAGCAGCGTCCACAGGCTTTCATTATCTTCATTGGCAGCCAGGAGGCGCCATACTTTATAGCCGGTGAGGATTCTTTCGTTCTGGGGTTCCTGGGGCATCGTGCTGAAATCGGAAGTTCGTTGCTTGCCGGTTTCCAGAGCTGTGGCTTCGTATTTCGGTTCCCGGAAACTATGGGGAATAATGGTGGGGATATAGGTGCGGGCAAGGGTTTGCGCCGAACCCACATACAGATCATCGATATACCATCCGGCATAGCTAACCACGCTGGTGGCATACCATTCGAAACTAAGCTCCACATTACTCATTCCCTGGTAGGCCGAAAGACTAATGGTAAGCTCTTGCCAGGGCATGAATTCTGCCGCTGCTGCATCTCCCCAAACCGTATTGCCGTTTACTTTTATCAAGCCATAATCCCAGGTATTATAGCCATCCATATAGTGCCAGAAGCTCAGCACGGGATTATTCACCCCACTAAGGTCATAGGTTTTGCGCAGATAAGACCAGCCTGCGCAGTTAGAATATCCACCTGCCACTTTTGTGCCCCACAATCCGGTTCCGGAATGTGCTGTGGCTGGAGGGGCATCCACATAGGTATCGATATCCACGTAACCATCCAGGGTATAGCTATCCGTCCATTGCCAGTCTCCCAGGGGGTCAGTCCAATTGGAAGTGGGCACCCAACCGCCATTATCATCTTCAAAATCATCCATGGGCGGTTCGGGAACAGGGGTATTCCAGATAAGCGATACTTGGGTTTGAGCAACGTTTTCGGTGGCAACCACGTTGGAAGGAGGGAAGGCAATTTCATTTAGAGTGAGGATTCCCATATTATAATCGGTAGTACCAATAGTAACATTGCCGCTTAGCTCTTGATAGCCTTCCTTCTGAATGGAATAGCTGTAGGTATTGCCGGAAAGCACTCCGGGAATGGTGAAATTACCCGTGGCATTGGTAAGCGCCGTATAGGTAAGCTGACCTACCAGGGTTACTTCTGCATCCACCAAGCCTACCGTCGGCTGATCACTGCCAACCACCTGACCGCTTACGTTCACGGAAGACGAAGCCACCATATTGAAATTCAGAGTGGTGGTTTGATCGGCTACCAGGGTAACGGGCAGGGTTTGCGTTTCATAGCCAAGCTTGGAGGCCGTAACGTTATATTGTCCCGGCTGCACAAAGGGGAAGCCATAGGCTCCAGCCGCGTCGGTTACATCGGTTAAAGCCGTGGTATCGATAGAGATATTCACATCGGCCACAGGGTTTCCGCCAGATGTTACCACCCCTTCCAGTTCGGCAAAGCCGCTGGTTACAAAGGTGAAACTGGTTTTGGCGAATTTACCGGAAAGCGTACCTGCCGCACTTGGCGCCATGGGATCGTAGGTGGTGCTATCCGAAGTTAACTTCCTGCCTCTATTCGTACCGATGGTCTGGCCCTTGAAGTTATCGTTGGTATTATAGTAGTCCGCATCGTAAGGCCGGTTCGCATACAGCACCAGGTTGCCGGAAGTATAGGTGAAAGGCACCTGCAGGGGGATGGTGATGGAATTTAAACCCGAGGGGAAATTCACATTGCCATCATACACCAGCGTCAATCCCGCGGAAGGCAGAATCCATCCGGCGCTAAGGTTCTCCAGCGTAGTTTGCCCCAGCCAGATCTTCACCGGCATATTGGGCAGATTGGTAACAAAGTTATTGTAGAAGGTTAGCGCCGTGATGTTACCAAAGGTATTCAGCTCAGTTTGATAGTAAATGGCTTCATGCAGGCTGTTCCGATAATAGAAATCCAGCGGAATGCCTTCTTCCTGGCTGCCATCACCCACGGTTACCATCACAGATCCCGGGGCTTGAACAGCTACGGTCAATCCGGGACTGCTATCATTGGTGGGATTCACATCGCCGGCCAGGAATACCTGAGCATGAAGCTCCATGGGGCCTTGCGTGGTGGGCGTCCAATTCAGCGCTACATTTTCCGTGGCATTGGGAGCAATGGTTACGCCCACTGCGGTGGCAAGCTCCACATTAGCGGCGTCGAACAGCTTAACCGTATAGGTAGTTTGGGTAGCGGTGCCCCAATTGAAGATCGCCGCATTATAGGTGGTTTCATTGCCAACCGAGGGCGTAGTATTACCCGTTAAGGCCGTGCAGGCCAGATCATTGGCGGCTATCTGCTCGAAGGTGATATCATCCACATAGATGGAACGGCCAGTGCCTCCCAAGCCATGCTTGATGGCGATATTCACGCCATCACCGGTGTAGCCGGTAAGCGCTACCGTGTATTCGGTGAGGGTGGTGGTAAGGGCAAGATTTTGCACTTCCACATAGGTGGAGGCATCGGTGGGATTGCCGATTACGCCTATGGATACAGGATAATTTGCTCCACTGCTGCGTGCCCAGAAGCGTACCCGGATGCCATTGGTTTCCAGGTCGCCTGCAATGGTGGGACCCACCAGAATCAGCGTAGCCGAGGCATCACTGGGATTATAAAGACGCACGCAATTCGGCTGGCTGTGCGCATAGGTAGTGGAGGCATAGGTTGCCACAATCGCGCTAGTGGAACTGGATTGCACGATTGCCGTCCAATCGAAGGGCAGGGTGGGAGCAGTTACCGCATCAAAATGCTGGTAATAAGGCAAGGTGGTAACCGTGCCATCCCCCACTGTGGTAAAACTCCACACGGGGCAGTTATCCGCATCCCCGAAGGTATTATAGGGCACTATCTTCCAGTAGTAAGTGGTGCTGCTTTGAAAATCTGCGGCAGGATTGTAACTGGTTACATTGCCCAGATCCTGATTGTCGATAATATTCGTAGGCGGATTATTTGTTCCCAGGGACAGCCTGTAACCCGCAGGCCAAATTGTTCCCGGATTCCAGCTGAGATTGGAAGTAACAGGCACCTGAGTGCCCCCATCCAGCGGATAAAGAGCTTCCGCGGGACTGGGAATAGTGGTGGAAGGGGTGATGATTCTGATATTGGCACGGC
>JAGOGT010000006.1 GCA_017996595.1 Candidatus Cloacimonadota bacterium | reverse complement strand
CTCCTATGTCTTTAGATTTCCAAACCCTGCTCCCAGCTTTTACGCAAAGAGCAGATCGGGATATTGATATCGCTGTTTACGCGCAAGATATCGCGCTGGCATACATTTCCCAAGGTGTGGCAGCTAATGCCCATATCCTTCGCTTTAGCAATGATTTGATCGCGCGTGTTGGGATCGATAGAGATTAGGATGCGGCCATTTGCCTCGCCAAAATAGGCATGTGAAGCTTTGCCAGATATGGGGAAATCAAGCTCTGCACCCCAGGTTTCGCCCAATGCAAAGCAGGATTCGGCAATGGCAATCAGCAAACCGCCGTCGGAAACGTCGTGGGCGCTATGGAGCAAGCCTGCCTTGTTAAGCTCGATAACAAGCTGCTGCAAACGCTTTTCATGTTCCAGATCAAGGCAGGGAGGCGTTCCCACATCCAGGCCATGCTCCACAGCCAGATACTCTGAAGCTTCAAGCTGGGCTGCCAAATCCCCCAAAAGCAGAATCTCATCGCCCGCATGCTTGAAATATTGGGACAGAGCTTGGCGGTAATCCTGCATCAAACCCAGCATGCCAATCACCGGAGTAGGATAGATAGCGCCACGGGGATTTTCGTTATAAAAAGATACGTTACCGCCAGTTACGGGGGTATTGAAAGCCAAACAAGCGTCTCTCATGCCGCGGATGGCTTCGCTGAAAAAGTAGTACGATTCGGGTTTATTGGGATTGCCAAAATTCAGGCAATTGGTGATCGCAATGGGTTTGGCCCCGCTGCAAGCCACGTTTCGGGCCGATTCTGCCACAGCAATCATAGTGCCCAGATAGGGATCGAGGCTGCAATAGCGGGCATTGCAATCGGTGCAGAGGGCAATCGCCATATCCGTTTCGGGGATTCTCACCACGGCGGCATCGCTTCCGGGCTCGATTACGGTGCCGATTTGCACCATATGGTCATACTGCTGAAAAACGCAATGCTTACTGGCCAGATTGGGGCTGGCGAGCAGTTTAATGAAGCATTGTGCGTAATCATCAGGCTCTTTCAATTGGCTTAAATCATAGTTCTGAAGTGCATCGAGCTCTGCTGGACGCTGGGACTCCGGCTTATAGATAGGAGCGGTTCCACCCAAAACCAGCGTTTCCGCGGGTATTTCGGCTACCATTGCGCCATGCCAGAGAATTCTAAGCAACTTATCCGCAGTTACTTTGCCAATTTCCACGGCGTCGAGATCCCATTTGGCGAAAATATTCTTTACTTCATTTACGTGCTCCGGCTTCACGATCAGCAGCATTCGTTCCTGCGATTCGGAAAGCATTATCTCATAGGGCGTCATGCCTGTTTCCCGTTGCGGCACCAAGGCTATATCCATTTCGATGCCTACTTCGCCTTTTCCGGCCATCTCGCTGCTGGAACAGGTTAGCCCCGCCGCGCCCATATCTTGAATTCCCACCACCAGACCGGCGTGAATAACCTCTAAGGTGGCTTCCAATAATAGTTTTTCCAAGAAAGGATCACCCACCTGCACGGCGGTTCTTTTCTCTTCGGATTCCGCGCTTAGCTCCAGCGAAGCGAAGGTAGCGCCATGAATTCCATCCCTGCCGGTGGTGGCACCCACGATCAATACGGCGTTTCCAACGCCGGAAGCAGCGCTGCGGGCAATGCCATCATGACGCAAAACACCCACGGCCATGGCATTAACCAGGGGATTGCCTTCGTAGCTGTCGTTGAACCAGGTTTCGCCGCCTACGGTAGGCACTCCGAAGCAATTGCCATAATCCGCAATGCCATGCACCACTTCTTTTAAAAGGTGCTTCACGCGGGGATTATCCAAATTGCCGAAACGCAGGGAGTTCAGCGCCGCAATCGGCCTGGCGCCCATGGTAAAGATATCGCGGAGTATTCCGCCAACGCCTGTGGCAGCGCCGTGATAGGGCTCCAAAGCCGAAGGGTGATTGTGGCTTTCGATCTTGAACGAAACTGCCCAGCCCTGGCCAATATCCACCACGCCGGCATTTTCTTCCCCGGCTTTGGCCAGCATCGCTTTTCCCTCTTTGGGAAGGGTTTTCAACAGATGAATGGAGTTTTTGTAGCTGGCATGCTCGCTCCACATCACGCTGTAGATGCCGAGTTCCACGATGTTTGGCTCGCGGCCTAAAATAGCAATAATTTGTTCGTATTCTTGAGGGCTGATGCCATGTTCGGCGATCAGGGCAGGACTAATGGGGGTATCTAAATTCATTGAGGTTCCTTTTGATGCAGGGTTCCATCGCTAATTTTATCGATCAGGCGTTTCAGCCTGTCTTCAATTTGCAGGTATATTCCGCGGTAATAATCCGTGTCAGTGCCGATGGGATCGTCAATATCGCCGCTTTCGCCCACGATCTCATTGAGGGTGAAGATTTTATTGGCGGCGTGGGGATTTTGAGCCCTGATCCAATCGCGCTGGCGCTCTTCCATGGTAAGCACCAACCAACTGGAGCTAACCATCTGTGGGGTTATCTGTTTGGCCACGTGTGCCTGGGCTTCCGTAATGCCCTGCTCCAGGAGTAATTGCAAGGAGGAAAGCGACATCTCATGCGCTATGGCTCTAACTCCACTGGAATCTGCGGCATAGGGCAAATGGCGGTCATTCACCATCTTGCGGAAAAGGTACTCCGCGATGGGACTGCGGCAGATATTGGCTGTGCATACAAAATTGATGAGGGGCAGCTTGAAGGACTGCTTCACCTCATAAAAAGGCACCGATCCTTCCCGCAGGCACTTAAGTTCGTCGCTGTGCCCCGCAAAACCAGGCTCGCCGGCCTTCATGTATTCCACGATTGTGGAGTGTTCCGTACCGCTGCGAATTGCACTGCGATGGGGATATAAACCCACGTCAAACCACGCTCCGAACATGCGCTCGATTCTCCCCAAATCTTCTTCGGGCATTAGCCCCGAAACGTTGATACTGGTGCTGATCAGCGGTTCGCCCAGATTGCTGATAAAAGCCCGTAAAAGCTGATCGGAAGGCACCCGGAAAGATAGCTTCCCCCGCACGGATATGGCTTCCAATTGCTGGTCCTGATAGGGCATCACGATGCTCAGATTCCCCGGCCAATACTGCTGCATCAAAGGCTTCAGGGCCGGAGGAAGCTGCGCGGCATCAAGCACAGACATATCCGGAATCAGGGCAATAAAGCCCAAGCCTTCGGGACGCTGCTTAAGCTTCTGAATGCGCTTGATCGCTACTTCGGATGAGGCACGGCAGCCTATTCCCCACATCGATCCAGTCCAATGTAAAATCGTGGCATCTGACAGCTGATTCTTGGCTAAAAACTTCTCCAGCTTTTTTGGGCTGGGATCTCGCAATATCTGCATAAGGCCTCCTATTCCAGGTAGCTAACGGGATTAATCGCCCTGCCATCCTTGCGCAATTCGAAATGCAAAGAGGGCTGGCTGGCCGAGCCGGTCATGCCGCTTTTGGCAATGCTTTGGCCACGCTTCACCTTGGTTCCCCGGCCTACCAGCAAGTCGCTGCAATAGGCATAGAGAGTAAAAAATCCATTCTTGTGATCGATAATGATCATCTTGCCCTGGCCGCCGTAGCGATCAGAGAAGATCACTTCGCCATCATCCGCGGCAACCACCTTGGTGCCTTCCGCGGCGGCGATCTCGATGCCTTTGCTAACCACGCTGGTACCATAGCTGCGGGTTTCCTGTCCGAAGCTGCGAATGATCTTTCCTCTCAGCGGCCACGAGATCTTCTTCCCGGTAAATTGATAGCTGGAAGGTTCCTTGCCGGATTTGGCCATCAATTGGCTGATGAGGCTTTCCAGGGAGGCGCTGTCCTTCTTTAGCTGGTTGATCTGCGTAAGCAGCTTTTGTTCTTCCCTTGTGAGCTGTTTGGCTTGCGAGGACAGATTTTTTATCTGTTTGTCATAATTGGCTTTAGTGGTGCTTTCTTTCTTTACGTTTTTACTTATCTTGGTCGCTTCGTTTTGATGCAGTTCGCGAGCTTGGGAAAGGGCAATGCGATATCCTGTGAGGCTATCAATCTTTCGCCTGCTACCTTCGATGAGATGCTTCAGATAGCGATGATCGCGGTGATTGATCTGTTGCGTGCGGAAGGAGCGATCCACCCGCAGCAGCATATCCAGCTCGCTGTTTTGCTCTTTGTGCATATCGCTGAGCCGCAGCTCCGCGTTTTCCAGCCGTTCCGAAACCGAGCGCAGGGAATCGATAACCACCGTTTCTTCCTGCTTGAGTTTCTTGATATTCGTTTCGGTGCGCTTTTTAAGCGAGGAAGTACGCTGAATCTCACTATCGGTTTTCTGTTTCTTGGATTTTGTCTGTTTTGCCTTTTGTTCGGTGCTTTCCAGTTGCTTCTGCAGCTCTTGCAGCTGACGCATCTTATCGTCCAGTTCGTCTGCATAACTGAAAGCAAGCATAACACTTAGCAAAATGAACAGCAAACATTTGCGCATGGCTTTCTCCTGAATCATTTCAAGCTATACTATCTTTGTAAAGCCCCATTTCTGTCAATGGCAAAGTGAGAGGGGGGGGGATTGTGTGCCAAGGCGTCAAAGTGCCAAGGTGACAAAGTGGAAAAGTGAAAAGGTGAAAGAGTGAAACACGGCTTTGGCATTTGATTGCATGCTGTCACAAGTTGTCCAGCTTATCCATTTCGTCCATTTCCCTAAAACCTTACCGGAGAGTCTATTGAAAAGAGCACCCTACACCTTCCATACAACCATACAGATAATCTACAATCACTAAGCCCTGAACCTCCCATGAAATTCACCGGAGCTTCATCAGAGGTTGCTTATGGTTAAAGTATAGGTATCTATGGTAGTATTGACCAAGAAGAAGTCGTGAAATCCACTCATTCTGTTAAGCAAAATATCAAATTTGGCACAATAAATGCTTGCTAATAATTCAATTCAACAAATGAGTAGCAGATTAGTGCTAAACATGCAATATGAAAGAACCGGGCACAGAAAGGAAGCTCTTATGAAAAAAATAATTGGAGTACTGGTCTTTCTTGGTATCCTGCTATCCCTGCAGGGTACATATCACCTTATAGACGAATACTTTGTAGATAGCGAAATGAAAGTAATTGCCACAATTGGTAACTACTTGTATGTAGGGGCTGGTGGCAGTATATACATATATGACATTGGTGATCCCCAGAATCATGCCTTGGTGAATACGTATTTTATCGGCATCATGATTCCTGAAGCGATAGTGGTTCAAGATAACATAGCTTACATTGCCGGAACTAGCTTATTGATGATTTATGATGTATCCGATCCCGTGAATCCTTTTTTATTAGGCCAAATCAATATTAGTTATGGCGATAATGGCTCCGGGAAATTATCTATAGCGCTGCACGATGAAATGGTCTTCGTGGCAGCATCGCTGAATAGACTTCAAGTTATCGATGTTTCCGATCCCGAACATCCGTTAAGCATGCCAGGTTTTTATTCACAAAATGAAGTTACAGCCGTAGCTGCGGATGAAAACTACATATATGCTGGGATACATAATGAAGAAATCCAAATCTTATCCGTTGCTGATGCAGATGCTCCTGTTTTGATCTCAAGCATATCGATTTCTAATATCCCAAATGTGATGATTGCCAGAAATCAAAGCCTTTGCGTGGCTTATGATAACGGCCTGGCAATATATGATGTGTCAAATCCAATTAGCCCAGTATATCTATTTTTTGCAGACAGTTACGAAAGTTTAGTGTGTTCTATGTACATTGAGAATGATTTGCTCTATTGTGCCCATTTTCAAGGTTTGACATGCCTGAACATTGGAAATCTTGATACTATCACCTTGGTCGGGAGGTACCTTACCCATGCTTTTTATCCATCTTTAGCGATAGCAGCCGATGTTGCTTATGTTGCAGACCAATCTGGCCGGATTTCTCTGATAAATATCTCAGAACCGGAGGATACTGAAGCAATAGGCTCGATAGATTTTCTATATGATGAGGATGTACTGGGAATTGAGAATAATATATTATGTCTGTACACATGTAACCACACAATCGAGATTTACAATGTGGCAAATCTTACTAATCCCATATTGTTATCTTCTTTGGAGCTAAGCTGGGTTCCTGAGCTAAAGGTTTTTGACCACGGATTTCTGTACCTTGCAAACGATGATGTGGGGATGCAGGTGTTTAACCTGACCGATCCATATAACCCCACCCCGATGGGAATATATGCCAATCCAGGAAACTATACCTGCATGAAAGTGCTTAATGGCTTCGCTTATCTTGCACATAGTACTTTTGGGCTGCTTGTGATTGATGTAGAAAATCCTGGCGCTCCCCAACTGGTGGGAACAATAGCAGAAGTTCAGATAAGGGCAATGGATGTAAGAGATAATACTGTTTATGCCTTGAAAAACTATAATCAGCTTGTAGTTATAGATGTCAGCAATCCGGAATGGCCAATATCCATGGGATTATTGGATTTTGGGCATCCCCATGAGATAATCTCTGTTAACGAGAACTATGTGTATGTTGTGGATGGACAAGCCCAGTTGAGAGTAATTGATGTAAGTGATCCCACAAATCCTGTGTTAGTAAATACAATTATCACGCCACAGATATGGCAAAATGGAGCAGAATGTAACGCTATCCTTGGTGATTATCTCTATCTATCGGCAAATCGATACAACATTATATACTGCTATGATATAAGGCAGCCACAAGTACCTGCTTTTTGTTTCAGCTATTTTAGGGATAAACCAACCAATTTCATGGATATAGATAATTACAGGCTGTATGCTTCAGATAATTATTCCGGGATTGACTTTCTAAATATTGCAGCAGTTGAGGTTACTGATGATGCCACCCCGCTTGAACCAGATGGTCTTCTTAGCATACATCCTAATCCCTTTTCTTCCCAATCCACTATTTCCATCTCTGTACCGAGGGAACTGATGCTGGATATCTGTATTTATAACCTTAAGGGGCAAGTTGTTAGGAGGCTGTATCACGCACAGAAAGGAGCTGGAGATCATGTTATCGAATGGGATGGAAGGGACGCAAATGGTTCTGAAGTTGCTCAGGGAATATATCTGATTCGCAGTGAAATGGAAGGAAAAAGCTTTATAAAAAAAGTAACTAAGATCAACATGTAGATCAGGCTATCCCCACCACCGCGATTCTGGCCTTGCCATCCATAGCGATACTGAGCTCCGAGGCAGGATAGTAAGCCGCTTCCCCTATAGATAGTTCACCCAGCTCAGGGATATAGGCAGTTCCTTCCAAGACCAGAATGATGTGGGGTGATCTGTTGATTGGGAACGTGAAATTCCCCTCCACGGTAATGGTAACAAGCTGGAATTCCGGGGTTGGGCTGGGATATGAAGCAACGCCCTGCCTGGTGAAGGGATTTAGAATCCGGGTTTGATACTCAGAAAAATCAGCAATGGAAAAAAGGGCATCCAAATCGATGTATTTATCTGTGAGGCCGCCTCTTATCACATTATCGGAATTGGCCATCAGTTCCAAGCCCACCCCATGGATGTAGGAATGAAGCACGCCGGCCTTCAGGAACAGCGCTTCTCCGGGCTTTAAAGTGATGATATTCAGGAAAAGAGGGGCAAGCACGCCCACGTCATCAGGGAAGAACTGCTGCAAGGTGTGGCAGGTTTCTATAATATCATTCTGCAAAGTATTAACTGCCCTGGCAGCAAACATCTTTTGTTCCACTAGCTGCTTTATATCCTCAGGTTGAAGGTGCATCAATTCGCTATAAAGAAGCTTCAGGCTAAAGCTGCTGGGTTTATGGATAAAATTCGCAGCGCTCTGCAAGGCCTTTTCTAAAGAGAAAGCCTCAAGAATAGAAGTAATTTCATAATAGGGCCGAAAACCGCAGAGCATCGTGAAGGGGGTCAGTGCGCAGATCAGCTCCGGCTTGTGATTATCGTCCTTGTAAGTTCGCTTAGGATCATCAAGGGCGATGCCTAGGGCGTTTTCTTTGTCAAAGCCTTCCCCGGCGGTTTGCTTATCAGGATGTAACTGAATGGAGAGGGGTTTGGCCGCGGCCAGAACTTTAAATAGATAGGGCAAACGCTTGGAATAGATATCGATAGCCTTGCCCAAATGCCTTTCGGGATCGGCTTCAATAGCAATGTTCAGAGGAATAAGCTGCTCTCCCACCAGAATCCGGGAAGATGAGCGGGGATGCGCTCCCAGCCACATTTCTGCTATGGGAGTGCCAATTCTATCTTGCATGTTACAGAGATTTTGGATATAACCAAGGTCTCCCCAGGGATAGGCTTGAAAGCTGGGTAATAGTTTATATGGCATGGCTTTGGCTCCTAAAACTGGAAGTAGATAAAGGGCTGAATATCCGCAGAGCGTGCCTGAAAAAGAATCCAGATAACTATCGCCAATAGCAGCGATTGCACCGGCACTGGTACCCGGCGGAGGAACTTCTCAAAGCCCAGATCAAAGGAATCGGGAATCCAATGAAAAATGAAACCCGCAGCGATAAGCATCGCCACGATGCGGTATTCGGCAATCCACAGCCAGAATTGATTGCCGCTGAACACGGTGAAAATGCGCGATAACATCAGCCAGGCCGAGGCAAAATCGGGCGAACGGAAGAAGATCCAGCAAAAACAGACAAAGTGGAAGGTGATAACAACACCCAGCGGCTTTAACCACTTGGAGGCCAAAAGCTTATATCCACCAATCAGCTTATCGAAAGCCAAAGCTACTCCATGCAAACCACCCCACACTACGAAGTTCCACGAAGCACCATGCCACAATCCGCCTAAAAGCATGGTGATCATCAGGTTAATGTAGGTGCGCAGGGTGCCTTTGCGATTGCCTCCCAGAGGGATATAGAGATAATCGCGCAGCCAGGTGGACAGCGAGATATGCCAGCGCCGCCAGAATTCCGTGATGCTGCTGGCGCGATAGGGAGTAAGAAAGTTTACCGGCAATTGGAAACCCAATAACGCTGCCAAACCGATGGCAATATCGGAATAGCCGCTGAAATCGCAATAGATCTGCAGGGCATAGGCATAAACGCCCATGAGATTGATCACTCCGGAGAACTGGGCAGGATTTTCAAAAACCCTATCCACAAAGTTTATGGAGAGATAATCGGCAATCACCCCTTTCTTGATCAACCCCGCAAAGATAAGTACCAAAGCCTTGGCAATTATGTCTTTATCAAGGCTGAGCCGTTTGTTGATCTGAGGAATGAAATATGAGGCGCGAACGATGGGTCCGGCCACTAATTGCGGGAAGAAGGATACAAAAAAGGCAAAATCCTTGAAGCTCTTGATAGGCTTTAGTTTCCCGAAATAGATATCCAGAGTGTAGCTCCAGGTTTGGAAGGTGAAGAACGATATTCCCACCGGCAGAAAGATGTCCATCAAGGGGATGCTGCCGCCAAAGACCTGATTGATAGTATTGATAAAGAAATTGGAATATTTGTAGTAGCCCAGGGTACCCAGATTCCAAAAGAGGCTAATAATCAGCAGCCAGCGCTTTCCCCCTTTGCTTTTGGCATGGTGAATGCCATTGCCTAGAAGGAAATTCACCCCCGAGGTAGCCAATAAAAGCAGAATGAATACGCCGCTGGTTTTGTAATAGAAATACAGCGAAAAGAGCAGTAAGTACCAGGTGCGAACCTTGATGCGATCCACAATAAGCGGATAGAAAACCAGAATCAACAGAAAGAAAAAGAGGAAGAAAGTGCTATTGAAGAGCAGGGGATGCTGCACGTCATAGCTGAGCGTGGAGATTAGCTTGCTAATATATGCCACTATTTTTCCTCTGTAGATGCGGGAGTTTCGCTATACTCTTTGTACGCTTTCACCAAGGCCTGATAGAAGAGATAGCCTTGCAGCATATAGCCCTTGGGCGTGTAATGAAGCAGGTCTTTGGCTGCCATCTGCTCTTTGCGCCATTTCTGCACACTGTTTTTTCCGCCCATCAGCTTACTTAGTTCCCACCAGGCGCAGTTATTGTCCCCGGCATAATCCATGATCACCTTCTCCACCCTGGCCAGATCGGAATTATGCTTGCCCCGTTTATGGGAATCGGGAGGCAGAGTGAAGACTACGGGAATATCGGGGCAATAAGTTCTCAGCAGCTTCATAAAGCGGCTCAGATTTGCTTCAAAGACGTTGTTCCGGTAATTACCCTGCGCATCGTTAGTCCCCAGAGAAATAACGATCAGATCAGGATTTAGCAGCTTAAGTTGTTCGAAGAGCCGGGAAGAATCGCCCAGATTATAAAAACCCGCGCCATTGATGCCTGCAGAGTGATAGATCAAGCCTGGCTGGCGGGTTTCCAGCATCAGACCGTAGAGATTGGAGCTCTCGCCTTCAATAGAAAGGCTGGCACTGCTAACTGGTTTTTCCCACGAAAGGGAGCTATACTTATAGCCTCCCAGCTGCAGTTCCATGCGCTGTGCATCCGGAATCGATACGCATAATTCGCCGGCACCGGCATCTGTAAGCGCGGAAAGGCTATTGAACTTGCTATCGATCCCAAAGAAATTATTGGTGGAAATCTGCAGGGAAGCTTTGGACCCCATGCTCAGATTGTAGCCGCTAATCCCTTTGGGTGAGGAATCACGGCCGAAGCCACTGCCGGAAGACACTTTATAATCGTCCGGCTGGTTGGTTCCTGCCAGGCGCAGCGGAAACACCAGGCCCCTGCCTGCATTGCCAAAGTGTTCTTGAAGGGATGAACGCACCGTACCCGGAAAATAGCCGGATTGGATATGCGAATCGCCCAATTGGTAGATACTAACCCTATCCCGAAGGCCACTGCGCAGCTCCAGTAATTTCCGATAGAAAGGAACAAGGGCTCCGGTGGGATCGTTTAGCTCGTTTTTTGAATAATTAATGAACTTGTATTTATCCAGATAGGCATTGCTTTCCAGAAGCAGGTAATAGCTTTGGATGAATTCCTCCAGAGTATCCATATCGGGGGGATATTCCTCTTCGGAAAAGAGATCGGCCGGGATATTCTCATCGAAGCTTTCCTCTGCGGTGGAACGGCTTAGCATGGTGAGAAACAGCAACGCCAGCAGAATCGGCCAGAGGTATTCCCGATGTCGCAATCAATCTCCCTTGAGGTAAGCAAGTAGCATCGTGGCAATATGATCCGCACCGCTACGCGTGAAATGAGTGTAGTCCTTTCCTGCCCAGGCTGGTTTGCGGTTCACGAAGGAAGGCATGGAGCCCGAACCACCCATAGCCGCAAAGAGATTCCAGAAACCACTGCCGGTCTCTTTGGCAACCCTGTTTTGTGCCTGTATCAAATACGGGATATCCGGGGAAGTTACATAAGCGCCATTTTGCTTCACACTGCGGTCATGCGCGCTTACTAACAAAATTGGCACGCCGGGAAGCGCAGCTTGGAGATGCTTAACGGTTTTCACCATCCCCTGTTGATAGTAGCTGTAATCTCGCATCTTGGGATTGGAAACGTTTTCTCCGTATTGCAGCACGATCAGATCATAGCCCAGGTAGCTTTGGAAACTGCTGAGATACTGGCTCTGAATCCGCTGAAAATACATCCCAGAATAGCCACGAATGGGGAAATTATCCACATAAGCACCGCTCGCTTCGTCGAAGCTGATTCCATATACATGAATCGGTTCATGAGCATTAAAAGTGAGGCGTATTTTGGTTACCGGTGCAGTGTTACTCAGATCCAGCATCTGCAAGCCCGTTCCAGAGTTTAAACGCCTTGTTTGTTTCTCTCCCCCATTATAGGCTACACGCACAGTGCTGGAATCACCGGCATGGCTATAGAAAAGCCGCATCCGGGAAAAGCTGGACGCCCCACCGGGGATATTGGCCGCGGAATACTCCACCCAGGGATCATAATCCACATAAAATCGAGCGCTTTTCTTCTGTGGTTCCGGCTTGGCAAGAGAAGTAGTGTCCGATAGTGCCAGGCTATCCAATTGCAGAGGTTCGATAGTCTTTTCGGCCACATAGTAATTGCGGGGAATAAAGGTGAAACCGGTTATTCCCAAGGAGATATCATGCTTGCCCGTGGTCATGAAGGAAATGCTTTCCCAATTGCGCGAAAAGCTATGCTTGATGGTCTGGCGAAAGCCGGAAACAATGGAAGTAATCGGCATCATTCCCACCCCACGCCCGCCATGGCTTTGCTGCAATTCACTGCGCAGCTTTGCAGTAAGCAGATCGCCTTCGATGATGGAATCGCCAAAATAGGCAATACGCAGCTTGGCGCTGGGATCCTTCAGTTTATCCAGAAAGCCATTCAGTGGTTTCAGATCGCTGGGGAGCTTGCTAACAGACTGCACCAAAGCGCTATCTACCGGAGCAAGCTGAGGTTTGGAAGCCAGGCTTTCGAACCATGCCATCTTCTTTATGGGCAGGACGTTATTCTCCCATGAGGGAATAATCAGGGCAATTACTCCCACCAGGATGACCGTGAGGCCTATGATCAGTGCAGGTTTTATAAATTCTCTATTCATTTTTTACATCGCGGAACTATGCTTTAGTTTAGGCCAATTTGTGGAATGCCCTTTGTCGTCAAGGATAATTTGGTAAATTCCAGAAACGGTTTATCTTATTCAAAAAAAACGTTTGGAGACTTAGTATGCGCTCATTATTAATCGGCATTATCTGTATCCTGATTATGCTTAGCACCTTCATGGCATGTTCCGGGAACAAAGAAGAGAAATTGACATCCGATCAGCAACACATCAAGAATGTGGTGAACCTGCGCAGCGCTCAATTGAAACAGATTTACGACAAGCATTACACGTATAAACCCCAAAGCGGAGCAGTGAAAATAAAGCTCTTTATCACCGATGCGGGAACGGTGCAAAATGCAGATCTGGTGGTGGACTGGGGTTCATTTACCCCGGAATTCCTCTCCGAAGTAAAAAACAAACTCCTCACCTGGGAATTTATCATTAAAACTCCCACTGTATATAGCTACAAAGCAGCCTTCGGCAAATAGTAACTAGTCATATCGATAACATCCAGACATATCCTGATATCTATAGAGTAGTGCCGGATTCCCGCTTTTGAAGTTTTCATGGAGGTCATCCAGCCTTTCTCTGATAGATGTTTTTCTCCTTCCAGGTAAACAGGTGATGCCCATGCGATCACCGGGCAATTGCATGGGCATCACATGGGCATCTCATGGGCATCTAATAGTGAAATGGTGGAAAGGTGAAACACAATTCAGACATCTCGTTTCAAGCCTTTTCACCACTCGGCCATTAAACATAAATCATAATCATCTGTGAAATCTGTGTAATCTGTGAGAGACCTTTTATCAGGAAAATCAGGTCGATCAGGTTGTCAGAGTTCCATCTAATCCCCATGATCCTGTGCATCCCGCCATCCGCGTTGTATTTCTGAACCACAGAGATACTCTGGGCA
>JAGOGT010000230.1 GCA_017996595.1 Candidatus Cloacimonadota bacterium | reverse complement strand
GTTCGTCCAATATCAGCAAATCCGGTTCCAATGCCAGCACTCTGGCCAGATCGGCTTTGCTCCTTTGTCCGCCGGACATGGTGCCCATCTTTTGCTGATGGTCCTTTATCCCCAAGCGGGACAGCAGCGCCTGATAATGATGATCTTCCATAATTTCGCCGCTGAGGGGAAGGGTGTGCTGAAAAGCACTTTCCTGGGGATCATAATCAGCATCCTGCTCCAGGTAGCCTATCTTTAGCTGCTTACGCATGGTGATAAAGCCGGTATGGGGAGGCTGCAAACCGCTTAGCACGCGTAGCAGAGTGGTTTTGCCGCTGCCATTGATGCCTACAATCCCGATTTTCTCTCCGGCGTGAATGCCAAAGGACACATCTTTGATGATGGTCCTATCGCCATAGAGGCAGGAGATATCTTCAAGGGTAAGTATTACTTCGTTGTTATTTGCCAATCTGAAACCTGAAACCTGAAACCTGAAACCTGAAACCTGAAACCTGAAACCTGAAACCTGAAACCTAATATATTGGCGTCCCTGAGGCGATTCGAACGCCTGACCTTCACCTTCGGAGGGTGCCACTCTATCCAGCTGAGCTACAGGGACGCGTATTTAACTGCGTGCATGAATCTGGTAACAGGGCTTTCTGTCAATCACTTCTTTTGAAACAAGCGTAGCACGAATTCCGGCAATATCCCCAAGGAGGAATGGATTTCCGCATTGTAATAATTGCAGTTTAAAGCTGCGATCCGCTTGCGCTTTGTTTCATCCGGCATTTCGGGAGCTTTTCCCTTCCCTGCCATCTGAAAAAGCCACAATCCTGCCTGATAGGTTTGAATAGCCGCGGTATATGGCTTCACCCAGGAAAAAAGCGAGGCCAGATCGGCATGAACACTTGCGATAACCGGCTGCAAAGCTTTTATCCAGGGGCTTTCGGACTGCTGGCAGAGGATTCCCTCATCCTTCAGCACCCTGTGGCAATCGCCAAGAAACTCTTTTGCAAATAGCGCTTTGGCAGGGCCAACCGGATCGGTGGAATCTACTAGGATCACGTCAAAAGTCTTGTCCGTGGTTTTTAGATACTCTATCCCATCAGCAAAAAGCAGCTCCACTCTGGGGTCATCCGCTGCAGCAGTTAGCTCCGGAAAATACTGCCTGGCAACCCGATACACCATTTCATCAATTTCCACCTGCACCGCGCTGCGCACCGTGGGATGCCGCAAAACCCTTGTCAGGCTGCCACAATCTCCACCCCCAATGATAAGTACATCCTGGGGATCACGATGGCTGATCAGAGCTGGATGCACCAGCATCTCATGATATACGAATTCATCGCTTTGGGTGAGCATCAAAACTCCATCCAGCAGCATCATGGTGCCAAATTCGGGAGTTTCCACTATCTCAATGGTTTGATAGCGACTAGTCTCTTTATGCAGCAATTTCGATATTGCAAAGCTCAAGCCCCGGTGGGGGCTGTGAAAATCTGTGTGCCACTCAAGCATCGTTACCTGCCAGGGGCTTGTGGATTAATTCATTGGGGCTCATATCAAAGAGGCCTCTCTTTAGTTCCATCTTGCTATCCAGCTTGCTTTTGAATGCTTCCTTCAGTTTTGTAAAAAGCATCCAGGGATTGATGGTATCTCCGCAGGTGAATATATCCACAGCGGCATAGCCATATTCCGGCCAAGTGTGGATGGCAACGTGTGATTCGGCGATTACCACTACCCCGCTTACTCCAAAGGGAGAAAAGCTGTGAAAGGTATGGGTAACCACAGTTGCCTTGGCGGCAGTGCAGGCTTCGATCATGGCCTGCGCGATATATTTTTCCTGTTTCAGGAGTTCATGATCGCAATCATAAAACTCCACCAGGATTTGTCGTCCTAATGCGTTCATTTTTAACCTCTTATCTTTGCTTGTTGATTCACCCTCAATATCAGGATTGTGGGGATTATTCCCCCTCTTGGGTTTTCTGCTGGGGATGGAAACAGAGCCCGTTATCGGATACCGGATCCAGGGATGCGGTATTCATCTGCTTACAGGCTTGTCAGATAAGCGGTGTCAATGTGGCGCTGAATGCAAATAATTCAGCCAGGATCTCCTCATCATCGGTATAGATAGGAGTCTGCATAACCTGGCGGCCATGTATCTTGTTCTTGAGGGTGGGGATCGTCAGCAAATGTAGATCTTTCACGGCTACTCCTATCTTTACTTTCTGAGGGACAAGGTAACCAAGGGAGCTTCTCATGTCAATAGTAATTTTGTGGCAACGAACGCTTAACGAGAATGCATTACGCTTGAAACACGAATTCCATTCGCAGTTCATGCGCCTTGCATTCGCATTGGGCGTAGGGAGCTTAGCTCTTACCAGGCAGCTAATGCTCCCTCGGAACTACCGGATGTCATGAACCAGCATTACCCGGTACCAGGATTTACTGCACAGCAGGATCTCCGGAATTTATTGTGAGAGCATTCGGTAAGTTTAAAGTTCCTATGACAAACACTTAGCATAACAGCGCTGCTAAGGCGATCACCACGGTTTCTATATCTTCCACCTGGCACCCACTGGCACAGAATTATGCTGCAGCATAAGGCTTTACCTCGAGATGCCCATGCGCTGCCCGGGTAATTGCATGGGCAGCACATGGTCACCGCATGAAAATGAAGCATGAAAGCTGCGCTATATGTTATTAATAGTGAGTAGCTGCGAGCCAATTATGTGAGCACACGTTAGCCGTGCGGCTTTAGCCCACGGGCAAAATGCCAGTAATCAAGTGATTACACGTTATCCGGATGCTTTAGCTGCCTTGTGGTTCTCCGTAGCAATTTTATCCCTGAAGTGGAACGGTGGACTAAGCGGGGGGATTCCCTGTAGAAAGCAGAAGTAGCTTTATCAGCAAAAAATGAAAGGCGGATCATAGC
>JAGOGT010000229.1 GCA_017996595.1 Candidatus Cloacimonadota bacterium | reverse complement strand
AAAAAAGCCCCTCTCCGCTATACGAAAAGGGGCTTAATCAGATCAAGCTTATGCAGTAAATCTTCTGCGTTCTTTGATTCTTCCGGCCTTACCCTGAGCGCTGCGAAGATAGAATAGCTTCGCTCTGCGCACCTGGCCATGACGGACGATCTCCAGCTTATCGATATTGGGCGAATTGAGAGGGAAAATCCTCTCCACGCCGATACCGCTTGATACTTTACGAACTGTGAAGGATTTGGAAACGCCGGCACCGCGCTTTTGGATCACGATACCCTGGAATACCTGGATACGTTCCTTGCTTCCTTCCTTAATTTTATAATGGACCTTCACGGTATCGCCAACACGAAAATCCGGAAAGTCGGTTCTGAGTAAGTCTCTGCCAACTTGTTGCAGAATATCCATTGGGGTTCCTCCCTATATATACTCGGAAGTTTGCCGCCGGCTTGTGCAAGGGGATGCGGACGGTTAAAGGGGTTATGGTTCCGTCCTTTTGCTGTACTTCACGATTAGGATAACCTAAACAATAAAGCCTGGTGGTTTCTCTCCACCTCAGGCATGATCCTTTCACAAGCTACTATATAAGGCAGCTTTCCTTCCTGCTGTTAGTTTATTTTTTTATCAGATCGGGGCGTCGCGTACGGGTAATAAGCTCCGCACTTGCTTCCGCCCAAGAAGCAATGGCTTGGTGATCGCCAGTGGTCAGCACATCCGGTACTTTCAGTTCCATAAAGCTTTCCGGCCTGGTATAGCATGGAAAACCCAGATAATCGCTGCTGAAGGAATCGCTCTGGGCACTGCTGAAGTCGCTCAGCACTCCCGGAAGCAATCTGGAAACGCCATCGATAAATACCATGGATGCCAGCTCTCCCCCACTCAGCACGAAGTCCCCGAGGGAAATCTCGTCGCTGATACAGAGGTTTCTGATGCGCTGATCCAGTTCTTTATAATGGCCGCAGAGCAGGATGACTCTTTGTAGCTGGCTGTAATCTTCCAGGATTTTCTGATCCAGCTTGCGTCCCTGGGGCGTAAAATAGATCACCGGAGCAGGGCCGGATTCCAGCAAATGATTGATGCTGTCATAAACCGGCTGCGGCGCCAGCACCATTCCCGCAAAACCGCCATAGGCATAGTCATCCACCTTGTGGTGCTTATCCAGGCTATACTTCCGAAAATCATGAAGACGTACCTGCAGTTTCTTTTTGGAGATAGCACGGGCTACCATGCTGCTTTCCAGAAATCCGCCGAAAGCTTCGGGAAAGAGGCTTAGCACCTCTATCTTCATTTGGCTTCCTTGCGGTAAAAGCTGATCAAGTCATCGGCATTGTGGATGGTAACGGTTTTCCGGTCATGCTGAATTTCCTGCACATAGTGCGGAACTTCCGGAATCAGAATTTCGCACCCGTCCAGGTCTTTTATCACCAGCACTTCCTGAGCGCCATTATTGAAGTGGGTTTCCACCACGCCCAGGTCTTCCTCATGAAAGAGAACCCGATAACCTTCCAGATGGCTGGTCCGGTTTTCCTCCGTGGCAATCTTTGTATTTCTGATCGCCAGGATCACTTCCCGGTGCTTGCTTCTCTCGGTATCGATGCCATCTTCAGCGAAGCTAATCCATAACTTCTTTTCTGATATCTTCTTATTCGTTATCGAAACGAAAAACACTCTATCGCTTTCAAAGATCAAATACACTTCATCAAGCGCGGAAAACAGCTCCCTGTATTCCGGCTTGATCATCACATGATGATAGCCGTCACAGTCCCGTCCGCCAAGTTTGCCGATCCCGACGAAACGAGGTTTGCTCATTTACTCGATGATTTCGAGTTCGGCGCGCTTCCCTTGCTTAGTGCTAACCGCATTGATGATGGTACGGATGGCGCCGGCGGTTCTGCCGCGTTTGCCAATCACCTTGCCAATATCAGTTTTCGCTACACGCAATTCATAAAGCGTGATCTTATCGCCGTTGATCTCCGTGATATTCACTTCACCGGGATCGTCCACCAGAGCCTTAACCATGAATTCAATAAGATCTTTCATGTTCACCTCAGCATTTATAATCGGTTCATTCTCCTGCAGGAGCAGCAGTCTGTTTCAGCTTGCTCTCATGCCATATCTGCAAAACGCCGGCTTTGCGCAGCAGGGACCGAACCGTATCGGACGGCTGGGCTCCCACGCTGAGCCAATAGATGGCGCGGTCGGTTTCTATATTGATCTTGGAGGGATTGGGCTTGGGATCATACCAGCCTACGCATTCGATGTATTTGCCATCTCTGCTTTGGCGGGAATCCACCGCAATTATACGGTAAAAGGGCTGATCATTGGCCCCCATCCTTCTCAGTCTGAGCTTGACCATTATGTCTCCTTGTCTTTTATCAATAAGATTTTTCTATTATTTAGCCACTATTTTTGATGTGCCAGTTTCGTCAAGGCATTTTTTAGGTGAGAGCTGCGCTGTGAGAGCAGGGCTGTGAGAGTTGCACTGTGAGAGCAAGCTGTGAGATATAAGCCAATAAGTTATTCCCTTCTCCCTGTTCCCTAATACTTCACCAGCTTCATTGCCCGCTGTGCCTTGCCATCCAGCTTTAGCTGTAAAAGGTATATTCCGGAACCCACATGCCTGCCCGTGTCATCACAGCCTTCCCAGGCTAAGGCTTGTTCGCCTTTACTCTGGGTGCCTTTATGCAGGCTTCGTACCAGTTGCCCTTTCAGGTTATAGATCTTCAGTTCCACTTCGCTTTGTTTGTTTAGTCCATAGCCGATCACCGCAATATCGCTAAAGGGATTGGGAGAGATGGATAGCTTGCCGATAAGCCCAGGAGCAAGCTCATCTTCAGTGCCTACTCCGCTTACTATCACGGTTACGCTATTCGTGGGATTGGACTCCACATTGCCATAGAGCGCTACCACAAAGTAAC